>CAZLCQ010000022.1:0-11931 GCA_964557995.1 uncultured Dehalococcoidales bacterium | reverse complement strand
CAGCCATGCCCACTGGTTCCAGACTGGCATCAGAACCTCCAGCTATCATCACATCTGCATACCCCAGGCGAATGAAATTGGCCGCTGTGCCTACGGCGTCAGTACCGCTGGCACAAAGGCTATTTACAGCGTTGTTGGGACCCTTAGCCCTCAGCATCATCCCTACCTGCATGGATGCCGCACTGGCAGTTGACTTGTTAATGAAAAGTGGATCGGCACCTCTCCGCGGTCCAGTTTTCTGGTATTGTTCCCATCCCCAGACAACATAACCCTGCTCTGTCATAGTAGAAATCGTAACACCAACTCTTTCAGGGTCTTCCTTGGCCATATCCAGGCCCGCTGATTGTATTGCCTCTTTGGTAGCCGCAATGGCAAACTGAATGGTCCTTGAGGTCCGGTCAACTGTCTTCAAGTCCATATACTTCGTAGCATCAAAGCCACGCACCTCAGCGTCCACTTTTACTCGAAAGTTGGTGGGATCAAAGTGGGTAATAGCACCAATGCCTGACTTTCCAGCAACCAGCCCTTCCCAGTACTCCTTCACATTCAAAGCTAGAGGGTTGACAGTCCCCATACCGGTAACTACAACCCTCGGTATAGTCATGGTGCCCCAGGAATCTAACGAACTTCTAGACACTTCAGCCATATTCATTGTTCTTGTTTTCCAGCCAGGGCGAACAGCCCCACAGAGGTGCCGCCATCAATGATGACAGTCTGTCCTCTTATCATAAACGCCTCTTCACTGCACAAGAAAGCTACTACATTAGCGACATCTTCGGGAGCTACCATTCTTCCCGCTGGGGTCGCCTGACGGCTGTCTTTCACCAGCCCCTCTTTGAAATAGAACTTCAAGGCCTCCGTCTCCACAGCAGAGGCAGCTACGGCATTGACGCAAATGCCTTGGGGTGCCAGCTCTATTGCCAGATAACGAGTCAAAGCTTCCAGGGCAGCTTTGGACACTCCAACCACGATGTAGTTAGGCAAGACGAATCGTGAACCCAGGCTAGAGATGCTGACTATCTTGCCGCCCCTGCCCTCCATTAGTTTGGCTGCCCTCTGGGCACAGAGCAGAAGGGCCCTGGCATTGATGTCCATAGTCCATTCCCAGGCCTTGACATCTATATCTGCCAAAGGGCGACCCACGCCTGAAGCAGCATTGTTGATCAAGATATCGAGGTGGCCGAATTTGTTGCCAATCATATCGAACAACTCGTCTATCTTTGCTGCGTCTCCCACATTGGCTCGGATGACTTCAGCTTTCACGCCCAGAGCTTCAACATCCTTGGCCGTCTGTTCTGCGCTCTCGCGGTGGCGGAAGAAATCAATAACGATGTTGGTGCCTTGAGATGCAAGTTTTAGAGCGATCGCCCGACCAATGCCTCGTCCACTGCCTGTAACTAAGGCCAGCTTCCCCTCAAGAGACATCCCTAGACCTTCTCCTTCTGTGGAACCCGACTCTCCACATAGGAGACAAAATCGCCGAAGTTCTGAAACTTCTGGGCATCTTCGTCAGGGATTTCAATACCAAATGTCTCTTCCACCGCCACCAATGCCTGTACTACATCCAGGGAATCCGCTTTGATCTCCTTGAATGTGCTTTCTCTAGTGATGATGCTCTTGTCAATACGGGTAATCCTGGCCAAGATGTCCTTTATCTGCTCTTCAACGTTCATGATTTACCTCCTTGGTTGAATCTTGCTAATTCCGATTTCAAAGTTTCAACAACCCCGGCTCTTACTGCTTCCTTGGCGCTTTCTATGGCATTGGCTATTTGGGGAGCCCGGCTCGCTCCGTGGGCTATTTTGACGACCCCATCCACACCCCACAGAATGCCGCCACCCTGCTTCTCGCTGTCACCGGACATCTTGGTTGCCGGGAACAATCCCTTAAACATCAATCTGGCTAAAGCACGCAGGGGTGGGTGCCTTCTCAGCGCTTGCTCCGTCCAAACCTGGGCATAAGGCCCAATGCTTTCAAAGAACTTCAAGAGAGTATTACCCACAAAGCCGTCACAAACAATGACGTTAGCCTTGCCGCTCAGGATATCTCCGCCTTCTATGTTGCCAACGAAGTTGAGTCCGCTATTCTTGAGAAGCGAATAAGCCTCACGCACCGCGTCGTTCCCTTTGCTTTCTTCACTTCCCGTGCTTAGCAAAGCTATCTTCGGGTCACTGATGTTGAGGAATTTCTTGGCGTAGACTGAGCCGGCGATGGCAAAAGTCAGAAATTGATCTGGTTTGCAGTCTACGTTAGCTCCAAGGTCTACCATCACAGTATTGCGCGCAAACCTACCGAGAGAGCCAACAAGTGCCGGACGATACACCCCATCCACCATACCTATGTATTGAATAGCACTTATTGCAGATGCTCCGCTCGATCCGGCACTGAATAATGCATCGGCTTCGCCTGCTTTCACCATCTTTGCCGCTACGGCGACAGAGCAATTGGGCTTCCGTCGAATTACGTCGACCGGTGACTCATTCTCCTTGATAGATTCGCTCGCTCCAACAATATGGACGGCTGAACCATTGGGGCTGAATTTGCGCTTGGCTAATTCCTGCTCTAGAAGGTTTGCCGTACCCACCAGGAAGATTTCTACATCGTCCTTCTGAGCTGCCAGTACTGCCCCTTTGATTATTTCGTGAGGGGCATAGTCGCCACCCATGGCATCCACAGCTACCCTTATTCTACCGTTTCTAGGCATATTTCTATCTGTTGTCATCTGAGAGTTTGACTATTGCCTCCCCTGTGACTATCGTTTCGTCCTTTTGATTACGGACCTCAAAATCGCAATTTGCGTATGATACATCATCTTTCTGTTCAATGCAAAGAACCTTGCCCGTGATAGTCAGAGTATCCCCGGGACGTGCCGATTCCTTGAACTTCGCTCGAAGCTTACCCCCGGACAGCCAGCTTCTCCCGAATGCTGAAGTCATCATCTCCGATACATAAGCTAAGTTAAGCATACCGTGCGCGATAGTGCCACCAAAAGGAGTCTTGGCGGCGAAAGACTCATCTACATGGATGGGATTGAAATCACCCGACGCCTCAGCGTAAAGATTAATCTTCTCCTGGGTAATATGCTTTACCACAGGGCCGAGGGTCTTTCCTTCTTGAATCTCTGTGAGCATTTCCTTGTTAGGTAGGCAGAGCTATAGTCGCCCTCCCCGATTGCACCTTCTCCTTGTCGCTATCAAGAATCTCCAGATCCAGGACTAACATGCTCATTTTGCCCCGAGCTATCTTCTGCGCTACTCCTATGTGACAGTCTACAGTGGCGCCGACGGGCACTGGTTTAAGAAACTCCAACTCCTGCGAGGCATGTATGGCGATAGTGCCCGCTGGCAGGGGAATAGTCTTTGTCATAGCAGCTATGGCACAGGCCGTAATGGCCAGAGGGGGAACAAAACCATCGCCACTGCCGTCTACGGCTCTTAAATACTTGGAGACGAAGGAAGCATTCAGCTCATAGGTGGCGGGAGGGAATTTGTAGCCCGATGTTAGCTCCTCGTAGCTTATCGGTTTGTCAGGCATTGAACAGTTCCTGGTACATCGGCATACTATGTATTTTACATTATACACTGCTGCTGATTATTGTCAATATTCTCTGCCCGTCAACATCTTCCGACCATCATAATCGTTCGATAGCGAACGCCGCATCCCTTCGACTCACTGAAAATCAACCTGTTCCAGACAACAAATCCTGTATTGCCGAGATGCAGGAATGAAGTAGCGGCTCTTAACTGCAGAGCCTGTGGGCTGCACGCGATCTTCACCTGGTTCACTGCGAAGTGGGCCCGGTAGGATTCGAACCTACGACCAACCGGTTATGAGCCGGCCGCTCTGCCCCTGAGCTACGAGCCCGTTCTTTCAGCCATGAAAAGGGTCGGTCCTCATGGCAATCGAATTTGTGTGGAGCGGGAGACGGGACTCGAACCCATGGACAGCCTGCTTCCGAGGAGTAACTGCCTCTGAGTCCCATTTTCCTCGGCTTCTGAACCTGAAAAGCAGGAGAAGACCGCCTCTTTCGGTTGCCAATCAGGTGACCGCTTTCTTCTACCTCCCGCCACTTGCTTGACTGATTCTATCACACTTGGCTGAGAGGCAACAACAGTTAAATGCCGGCGAACTTCCCCACTGGTGAACTCTAGTTCTTAGATACTTCAGCAAACGACGCAGGAAAGTACTTCCCGGCATCAACGGTCCTGATGCCCGTTATGAGGTCGGAGCTAGCTGCCTTCTTGGGAATGAAACCGTATGCTCCAGCCTGCTTGGCAACAATCATGTTCTCTTCCTCATCATACTGGGTCAAAATCAGAACCTTTGTCTGAGGACATTCCTTACATATTTCTTTTGTTACCTCCAGCCCGCTCATTACCGGCATGACTATATCCATCAGGGCCACGTTCGGCATAAGGCGCACCACCTTCTCCAATGCTTCTTTTCCGTCGGCAGCCTCACCAACCAGTTCGACGTCTTTTTGGAGTGCCAGCACGGCGCAAATTCCGTTTCTGACCATGGTGTGGTCATCGATGACCAGCACTTTTATCTTCCGGGTCGCCCGTCTCTCCAGCAGACTCTGAACCCGTGGCACTAACTCAACTGGCTCAACTGGTTTACTGATATAGTCTTCAGACTCTAGCTGCATTCCCTCGAACTTTCTCCATCCCCTGGCATGCCGCTCCTGGTACCGGGCATCGATGACCATAAGCGGTATATCTTTGTATCTAGGATGTTGCTTCAGCCACTGGTGCATGGCGAAGGCCTGTCCGGCGGGAGCCAAAGTGCCCAGAACAATGACATCGGGCTCCGTCTGCGTCATTTCTTGTGCTAGCGACCTGCTGGAGGTGGTCATTACCTGATAGCGCTTCGCTTCGAAAGTCCGCTGGCATGCTTCCACAAAATCTAGCTCGTCATCAACGATTAGAATTCTCTCTTTGTTTGCCATCTTACTTCCCTCCTCATTTCTGTTTTGGTCAGCCTACTTGACCGATCCTTCTATTTTACCCTCCTTATAAAGCATTCCAGTTATGCTGCTCGACCTGCAGTCCTTGTTAGTCCCAATTCAACACTAATGGCTCGCAACCTCGACCTCGGCTGCCTCCAAGATGTCAGGCACAACACTCTCATTTCCTACTGCCATGATATGGATGCCATGGGACAGGTTTTCCTCCTTTATTGTTTTCATCAGTCTGGCAGCGATCTCTATCCCCTTCTGTCGTCCTTTGCCCTTCTCCACACTCGCCAGTTCATCGATTATTGTCTGAGGCACCATTATTCCGGGTACGTTGTCGTTCATATACTTGGCCATTCTAGCTGAGGCCAGAACTATGATACCCGCCAGGATCTTGATGTTGAATTGAGAAGCATATTGCATGAATCTCCTGAGACTTGCGAGGTCGAATATTCCCTGAGTCTGGAAAAACTGTGCTCCGGCGGCGACCTTCTTCTCAAACTTGATAAGCTGTGGCTCAATTAGGTCTGCTTCTGGATGGACTGAAGCACCGAGGCAGAACCTCGGAATCCCCTTCAGGTCATTTCCACCTACGTCCTTTCCTGATTCCATTGTCCTGATCATCTTCAGTAGTTGAACAGAATCCGAGTCAAAGACTGGCTTTGCCTCCTTATGGTCCCCTACGTCGACGGAATCTCCAGTCAGGCAAAGAACGTTCACGATGCCACGGCTGTACGCCAGAAGAAGGTCGGCCTGAAGTGCCAGGCGGTTACGGTCACGGCATGTCATCTGAAGTATGGGCTCACCGCCAAGTTCTTTGACTATTAAACACCCCCCCAGCGACGGGAAACGCATAACTGAGCTTTGATGGTCAGTCACATTGATAGCGTCAACTTTGTCCTTAAGAATATCAATATGGTAAACCATCTCCGAAACGTCGACGCCCTTTGGAGGTCCGACCTCCGTTGTCACCACAAATTCATTGGAATTCAGTTTTTCTTCGAATAGCGAGCTAGGCATTGTTCTCTCCTAAAACAGCAGGGGTCTTCACCAGCCTTTTTGGTCTGGGGACTGCCCTGAAGTTTCTCATAGGGTAATATCGACGCATTTTCTCCAACTGCCCTAATCGCTCAAGACGTTTGTAGATCAGAACCCAGGCACAGTCCATGTCCTTGTTGGCTTCGCACTTTCCGTTTTTGGTGCCAGCGCAGGGACCGTTGAGTATCCCTTTTGTGCACCGTGTGACAGGGCAAATACCACCAGTGTCTTCCAGCCTACACTCACCGCAGGCGGCACATCGCTCATCCCAGACTCCTTGCTCCCTAGAAATACCCATGAAGGATGTATTGACACCCGGCAGAACAGGTGTATCAGGAAACCGTTCTGCTATGGCTTGCACACCAATACCACACCCGAGCGACAGAATGACATCAACTTCACTGGTTTTGTCAACGAGCATCTCCAGGAACTCGGGCTCGCACTGCCTTTTCAGTGTGGCTTCCAGGAAGTGATGAGTCTCGTTGCCATCTCTTGACTGTGCCATTCGCAAGGCGTCATGGAGAAACGCTACTTCTCGTTCACCACCAGCGTCACAGACCGTCATGCAAGTACCACAGCCAACGATTAACACTCTCTCGTACGGGGAAATCATTCGCCTGATTTCTGGCAAAGGCTTTTGCTCAGCGACTATCAACTTTCACCTCCTGCATTATCACTGAGGATAGATAGAATCCACCGATTTGTTCGACAAACCTGTCCAACCATTCTGCTGGATGTCCATTGGTAGCGCTTGGAATATAGGTTTGTAATCGATCTGGCTCAAGGCCAATCTCTGACAGCACCTTTCTTGCCTTCTGCACTCGATTATGAACCCAGGCAGCTGTGTTCTCTCTTGCGCATTGTTCTCCGCAGCCGGCGACAAAGACTCCCTCAGCGCCCGCCTCAAAGGCACGCAGCAAATGGCCAGCTTCTACCTTGGCGATGCAAAGGACCGGTACAATCCAAATCCCAGCTTTTGCCGCCTTCCATAGATTCGCCAGCGTGCCTGTGCCGAACAGTCCATACTGGCAGCAAAAACCGACGATAACGGGGTTGACCTTTGATTCTGTTGCCGACTTAAGGACGTGGTCCAGCTCTTCGGTCACGTGCCGTCGGTCATACGGTTTTCGCAACACAATTGCCTTCGCCGGACATTCAGCCACGCAGACACCGCAAGCCTGGCATTGATCGGCAGGTATCTGAATCGTTCCCATAGTGTCCAGGTAGGGAACATGATAAGGGCAAACCCTCAGACAGGTAAGGCATGTCGCACACTTGTCCTGAAAGAGTATTTCCGCACCCATACCGCACCGCAGACATCTCCTCGCTTCATTCACAGCGGTTTCCCAGTCATAGACCAGCTCGATTGGCTCGAACTCTCTTATTCTTGCCTCAGCTGGAAGGAGTGGAGCGTCAATCCGGCCGATTTTCTCTATCATCTCCACAGTTTTTGGCAGGAGATCACCTGCCAGTGTCTCCCGTCCTCCCTTGTTAGGTGACGGATATCTATGCTGTAGGTAATCGTCGATACGTGAGGCTGCCAGTCGTCCGGCAGCCAATGCCTCAGTTACTGTGGCTGGTCCGGTCACAGCATCGCCGCCAGCAAATACGCCTCTCCTGTTGGTGCTGAGTGTTGCTGGATCCACCTGGATAGTGCTGCCTCTGCCTATGTGAACACGGAAATCTCCAGGGGTTTGGGGGGCCTGTCCAATGGCTGAAATCAAGGCATCGAATTCTTCATTGAATTCGCTGGCCTCTACCGGCACCGGCCGACGCCTCCCGCTGGCATCTGGCTCCCCCAGCTCCATCCTTATGCAAGTCGTGTTCAATCGCCCATCCTGCCTTCTTATCATGGTCGGCGACACCAGAAACTCGATATGCACTCCTTCTTCTAAGGCCTGCTCAACTTCCACAGGATCTGCTGGCATTTCCGTCTGGCTGCGACGGTATAGGATAGTCACCTTGCGGGCCCCCAGGCGCAGAGCAGTACGCGCTGCATCAATGGCTACGTTGCCCCCGCCTACTACGGCAATGCTGTCCCCCAGAGATGGTTTCAGACCCAGGTTGACCTCGCGGAGAAAAGTCGCCCCATCGATCACCCCGGGGCTGTCCTCTCCCTCTATTGCCATTCTTAAGCTCTGATGGGCACCTATGGTCACAAACACCGCTCTGTAGCCCATGTCAAATAGTAAGTCGAGCGAGACCACTCGCGTATTTGTTCTGATTTCAACGCCCATCTTTGTTAACCTTTGAATTTCTACATCGAGCACCTCGCGCGGAAGGCGGTATCGAGGAATACCAACCCGAAGCATACCTCCCATCTCTGAATGGGCCTCGAAGATAGTCGCTGGATAACCAAGATTCCTCAGATAGTAGGCACAGGCCATTCCTGCCGGCCCGGAGCCCACAATAGCAACCTTTTCAGGATGCCCAGTGCGGGCTTCAACTTGAACCATTCTGTCGCCACCGAACTCCAGTGCAAATCTCTTTAGCGCCCGGATAGCGATGGGTTTATCGACTTGGCTACGCCTGCATGCTTCCTCACATGGATGGGTGCAGACATAGGCGCAAATAGACGGGAACGGATTGCCACCCCTTATCACCTGCAGTGCTTCCATGATCCTGCCCTGGGCCACCAGGTCCACATACTCTCTGATGTCCATACCCAAAGGACAGGCAGCCTGGCAAGGGGGCACAAAGCTATGGTCACGAGAGGGCACGTCTATTCGGCGCTCTGCGTAATTCTGTATGTTACCCGCCACAGAATGATACATCTCGGCATCCTGACGATAATACTATCTATATCGTAACTGATCATCACCACAAAGCAATGGGAAGTCGCCCGGTATGGCAAGGTCTTTCTTCTGGAGTCTTTGCCAGGAAATACCCTAAATCTGGATTGGTAAATCTACTGGCAAGAACGGTCGCCAGGAATGTGAGTACGTGGAATTCTGTTTACGCTATCACAGGATTACTACGCGCTTGCGTATGGCGTACTTGATAAGGTCGGCCGTATTGTGGAGATTCAGCTTCCTCATGAGGTTAGTCTTGTACCATTCAACGGTCTTGGGGCTGACTACCAGCACTTCGGCTATCTCTCGGGCGGTATGTCCCTCTGCGATCAGCTTAAGCGTTTCTCTCTCTCTATCGGTAAGCAGCTGGTAGGAGTCTTTTTCCCCTTCTACGCCAGTCTTTAGCTGACACTCCTCCACAAGAATTGCCGCCGCTGACGGGGATAGAAAGGACTCACCTCTGGAGACAGCCTGAATAGCTGAAGCCAGCTCTAGTGGTGAGGCCATTTTGGTGACAAACCCACGGGCCCCTGCCTCGATAACAGGGATAACGTATTCGCTGTCATCGTACTGAGTGACGACCAAGACCTTGGTTGCTGGGAATTCCTTGCGGATTCTACGTGTAGCTTCCAGTCCTCCCATTTTAGGCATTGCCAAATCCATTAGCACGACGTCGGGTGCAAGCTGTCTTACCTTTTCCACGGCCTGCCGCCCGTCAGCTGCCTCACCCACTATTTCTATATCAGCAGCTAGCGCCAGAAGGGAACGAATTCCCTGACGCACGAGGGTATGATCATCAGCTATTAGTACCTTTATCTTCCCCATATGACTCGCCCCTGGTCACCGGGACCTTAGCTACAACCCTCGTGCCTCGGCCCGGTCGAGACTCGATACGACAGTGGCCGCCAACAAGACTTACTCTTTCCTTCATAGTAAACACGCCCGCACCTCGGCCACTGGGATCCACCCGCGTGAGTTCACTGACATCAAAGCCTACCCCGTCGTCTTCAATTCGTAATACGCACTCGCTAGCATTGCACTCTAATTTGATTGAGGCATTCTTTGCCTCCGAGTGCTCTAAGATATTGCCTATGAGCCCTTGTGCAACACGGAATAGAGTCACTTCCACTTCGGGAGGAAAGCGCCGGTCAGCGCCTGTAAACTCTGCGGTCACGTTGATACCTTTGGCCTGAAGCGTATCTTTGGCGTAGCGGTGGATCGCAGCTGGCATTCCAAGCTCATCCAGTAGCGTAGGTCGGAGTTCCTTCATTAGTTTTATTATTTCATTGCCGGCGTAGACCGCATATGAATGTGTGGCTTTGAGTGTATCAAGAAACTCCTTATCTCCGATTCCCTTCATTTCCGCCATTCCCATAATAGCCTGCAGGCTCAACGTCAAGCTGGTGATAGCTTGGCTGGTCTCGTCATGGAGCTCGCGGGCAATCCTTTTTCGCTCCTGCTCTTGAGCAGTTAGAGCATGTTGGAGAAGGGTCTGATATCTCTCACTTGCTCTTGTCAATCGGTCGTATAGCCTCGCTTGCTCAATTGCAGTACCCAGATAATCGCCAATCGAACTGAGTAGGGAAACGTCGTCGGCTGCAAATCGTTTTGCCACATGGCTCGCGATATTCATCACACCTATCACCCGGTCTTTCGTCTTCAGAGGAATGCTAGCAAATCCCTTAAGTCCCTCACTGCTTACCAGGTCGGGGCAAGCAGCACGTGGGTCTTTGGAAATATCTTCCAATATTATGGGCTCGCCGGATGAAGCTACACTTCCCGCTATCCCTTCACCAATTGGCATCCGCATTTCTTCGGCATACTTGGCAGATAGGCCGCGCTGCACTCGGTAGTATAGTGTATTGGTCTCTTCATCAAGGAACAGGATTCCCCCGATATCGCTATTAATAAGCTTCAGCACACTATCCAGAGTTGTTTTCAGGATGGTATCCAAATCCTGCAGGCCGCTGATGGCACTTGAAATATGGCTCAAAGCCAAAAGCTGGTGATGCCGCCTGAGTAGCTGGCTTTCCAGTTCCCTTTCCGCAGTAACGTCTCTTTTCAGTTCGACTATTGCCGTCACGTTCCCGTTGCCGTCCCTGAGAGGGAAGGCGGTGATCTTCAGATAAGTATCAGTTCCAGCCATACGCATGGGATGAATAACTGTCGTCGCAGCGCCACTATCAAGGACTTTGCTAAGCAGACAGTCCCACAGGGGTGGACCGCATGGTACATCCCTGTTTTGAAGCACATGATAGCAAAGCTTTCCAACAGATGATTCCGGTGCAGATTTCTTTAACGCTGCCGAATTGGCGAACCTGATTCGGTGTTCGCTATCCACCACCACGATGTCATCTTCCACTCCATCGAGTATATCCTGAAGTGATATGTCTAATCCTGCTCTCGTAACAACCTCTTGAGTTGACTTCTTCTTACTCGCCATTTCCCTATCCTGTAGCTATACAATAGAGTAGCAGTCAGGGCTTGTCAAGCGTGAGGTTGTGGCGGGGCTGAGGCCGGTTACTTACCGCCGGCCCGAATGGCGTGACGCGCTGGGGAGTCCCTATGATGTGAAGATACTTCAGGACACTGGCAGAGCGTCAAGCACTCGTGGCGTGGCCATTCACGAACAAATCTCTGCTAATCACAAGAGGCAAACGACTGAGTAGGAGTGTGTCGAATACCTAATTCACCGCTTCCAAAGAAAGCTACTGAACGCCTACGGTTTTCGGCAGTCGTCTCAACAACTGGCTGACCGATTCTGAATCTGATGGAGCGGGAGACGGGATTCGAACCCGCGACACCCTGCTTGGAAGGCAGGAACTCTAACCACTGAGTTACTCCCGCGAGACCGAATCTATTTTACCTCAAATCTTGTAGTTGGTAAACAAAAAGAGGGTTTTGCACCGTCAGGTCAGCCCCAACAGTGATGCCCGGGTGGCAGCAGGTCATAAGCTAATTTGTCCACAAGGCAATGTCCCCTATGGACACTACTGCTACTTAAGCCTAGCCTCAAGCTCTATAGGTCAATAGCAGATTAGAGAAGCGTTGGTATACAGTTCAAGTATTAAAAGGGAGTGTTGAGGTAAGTCATTTCTCTTCCTTCTGTTTTGACATCTTAGATTTTTTGTATACATCAACAAACCA
>CAZLCQ010000021.1:0-11942 GCA_964557995.1 uncultured Dehalococcoidales bacterium | reverse complement strand
AATATCTGGCTATATCCACCATGCAGTTGTTCTCATCCATGACTATCATGCCACCCGAGCCCATCATTGATCCGGCTTGCGTAAGCCTATCGAAATCGACTGGTAAGTCAATGAGACTCTCAGGCAGGCAACCACCCGACGGACCTCCAGTCTGAACAGCCTTAAATTTCTTACCATTGGAGATGCCGTCGCCAATTTCATAGACTATTTCTCTGAGCGTAGTGCCCATTGGCACTTCAATCAAACCCGTATTGTTTATCTTGCCAACCAGGGAAAATATCTTGGTGCCCTTGCTTCCCTCTGTGCCGATTTGTGAATACCAGTCGGCGCCACGGTTAATGATGAGAGGCACATTTGCCCAGGTTTCCACATTATTGAGATTGCTGGGCCGATCATTGAGGCCACTTACTGAGGTATGAATATGCTTCGGACGCGGCTCACCAATCTTGCCTTCCAGTGAAGCCATGAGCGCGGTAGATTCACCGCAGACAAAGGCACCACCTCCTCGTGAAATCTTGATATCAAAATCGAAACCAGAGCCAAGGATGTTCTCACCAAGAAGAACATATTTCCTTGCCTGTTCCAGAGCGATGCTGAGGTTTGCCAGGGCAAGGGGATATTCATGCCGAACATAGACATATCCGTGATGTGCGCCTATTGCATAGGCACCGATTATCATGCCCTCTATCACGCTGTGTGGGTTCCCCTCAAGGAGGCTCCTGTCCATGTAAGCACCCGGGTCACCTTCATCAGCATTACAGATGACATAGCGTATGCCATCCGGGGATGGAGCATTGCGACAAGCCTCCCACTTGACACCGGTGGGGAACCCGGCACCGCCCCTCCCACGCAGCCCCGATTTCTTGATTTCGGCAATTATTCCCTCAGGTTGCATATGGAAAAGAGCTTTGCACAAAGCAGAGTAGCCTCCCAAAGCAAGATAGTCTTCAATCTTGTGAGGGTCTACGAGCCTGTTATTGTCAAGAATGACCCTAGTCTGCCTATTATAGAAGGGTATATCCTGTTCGTTAACAATCTTCTTTCCTGTCAAGCGATCTACATAAAGGAACCTTTGAATGATTTTGTTATTCACTAATGTTTCATTGATGATCTCCGGTATGTCAGCGGAGGTAACTCGCTGATATAGAATTCTTTCAGGATATATGACAACCACAGGCTCTATTTCGCAAAAACCATGGCAGCCGGTTGTCTTGACATCAACCAAGTGCTTAATTTTGAGACTACTCAGAGTTTTTGGAATGGCTTTGGCAACAGCTCCAGAACCGCGTACAACCCCACAAGTTCCAACACTGGTAACAACGCACGGCTTTTCTGAATCGCGCTGACTTAGAATTCTTTTCCTTAAACGCTCTAAGTCTGCTGCTGAACTCAATTTCTTCATAGCTGCTATTCCCACCGCTTTGCTTGCTATTTCTTCAAGACCCTCTTCGCTTTCCGAGAACTCATTTGCCCATGATATTTACCATCTATGACCATAATGGGGCCAAGGGCACATGCTCCCAGGCAATTCACCGTCTCCAGTGTGAAGCGCATGTCATCAGTGGTGTTGCCAGGCTCGATGCCTAGTTGTCTCTTCACTTCATCCAGTACGGCCGGGGCACCGCGCACATGGCAGGCGGTACCGAGACAAATGGTTACCGTGTGCTCACCCCGCGGCTTCAAACTGAATGCCTTAAAAAAGGTGGCCACACCACAGATTTGTATCAATGGAAGCCCCAACTGGCCTGCTACTGCCCTTAGAGCATGTTCTGGCAGATAGTTATATTCAGATTGCACATCCTGAAGTATCGCGATAACACTGTCGTGTTTGCCACCGTATCTATCCACTATGGCCTTCACTTTTTCATAATCGTTTACCATTGCATAAGCACCTCTCCCCGTACTTTTCCTGCCCTTTTCATTCCTAAATTTTTACAGATATCCCTTTCTCAGCCAAATATTCTTTTGCCTGAGAGATGGATATTTCGCCCAAGTGGAAGATAGACGCGGCTAAGACTGCCGCCGCTTTGCCAATTGTTACAGCTTCACAAAGATGCTCAAGCTTGCCTGCCCCCCCCGAGGCAATAACCGGGATGCTGACAGCTTCGGCCACAGCTCTGGTCATCTCCAGGTCATATCCTTCCTTTGTGCCATCGGCATCTTTGCTGGTGAGTAGAATCTCCCCAGCCCCGAGCTTCTCTACCCTCTTCGCCCAGTCAACAGCGTCTATCCCTGTAGATTCGCTACCGCTTTTGACTACGACCTCTAATCGTGGAATACCAGTTCCAGCAGGATTCTTTCTCCCATCTATGGCAACAACGAGTCTATCCCTGCCGAACTTGTTCGAGGACACTTCTATCAACTGAGGATTTCTAACCGCGGCCGTATTTATCGAAACCTTATTCACCCCAATGTCAAACAGGGTCTGCATGTCCTCAAGGGTGGCGATACCGCCTCCTACAGCAAAGGGAACCGTAGTCACCTCACAGACCTTCTTCACCCATTCAAAACGCGTCTTTCTATTCTCTACGGTGGCAAAGATGTCAAGGAATACCAGTTCATCAGCGCCCTCACGGCAATAAGCCTCCGCAGCCTCTACAGGGTCTCGGGCATCCCTCAGATTCACAAATCTTATTCCCTTGACTACCCTGCCATCCTTCACATCCAAACAAGGTATGATCCTCACTATGTTCATTTCACAGCTCCGAGAATCCAACCAGGTCTTCATATTCCATGATAGCAGTCATAGCACGATTTTCTACCTCTATCCCAGATTCAACAGCAGCAGCCACAGGATTAAGCCCACCTATAAGTATCATGCCTACCTTGTTCACTTCTACGGGAACTCCACATACAGGTTTGCTCACCTCACCCATCATGAGCACTCCACCCAGATGAGCTTCTTTCAGGCCCGCAGCGACTTTCTCTGCTACTGGTTGGCACATAGCTGGTATTTCTCGAAAATTGGCCAAAATTTTTCCTTGCCCTTCTCTAACCACTTGATTAACGCCAGTCATCCTGCTGGTAATGTATATTTCTGAAGGATCCAGGGATGAGCCCGAATACTGAATAAGCTCGACAAAACGCAGGGGCATATGGTTCTTGATTTGAAGAATGCCTCCGAACTTGGAATCCATTGGGACACCGGCTTTCAGCAACGCACCATTGGTGATAATGCTACAGACAGTGGCCAGGCCGATTTTACCCTGGGGCACAATCATCCCTCCTAGTTCTTCTCCGTGGCGGCCCACAGCTACAAGCTCACTAACGCAAACCCCGGCCTGAAAGACTCCCTTCATGATTGCGATTGCTTTCTTAAGTTGCCTCTCAGGGAAGAACGAGATATTGACAGGGATTTTGCCCTGGCGTTTGTGCAGGTCGAACTCCGTTTGGTAGGCCAGAATCTCAATCTTGGAAGCTACAAAACCAACCTTATCACTGACCAAAGCACTTTCTAATTCTTCGAGGCCTAGCTGTGTGATCAACCTGCCGTTCCTTCCCATACTCTCTGTAAACCCGCGTTCATCCATTAGCATAAGGTGATACCGGACCGCCCTTTCGCCTAGCTCAATCCCCTGTTCCTTCAAACTCTGCGCAATAACCCTGGCTCCAAGAGGCTCCGGCGAGCCCCTCAGGATTCTCATGATAGCGATTGTCTTTCTTTCTACGTCCTGTGTTTCGAAACCCATGTCAATGCTCTGATGTCGTAGGTAATAGGAAACTGTTTTCCATACTAGCAGGGCAAAGTCGAGCCTGTCAAGTCTAACTCACTCCAATTTGAGAGGTTGCCTAGTTCCGTCATCGGGTGTATCATGGGACTTGGCCCAAGGGATAATCTAGTGAGTCTGCGTTTGAAGCGCCACCTTAGTCATCAGAGATCGATTCAGGAGATCTGCAAGATATGAGGGTGGGGGTTCTCGCTCTACAGGGAACATTCATAGAGCATATTGCTATTCTGCGACGATTGGGCGTGGAGGCCCCTGCAATCCGTTTGGCTCGTGAGCTCGATGCATTGGACGGACTTATCATTCCCGGTGGGGAAAGTACTACCATGCTGAGGCTCATGGAGAGTTTTCAATTGATTCAACCTACAAGGGAGATGGGTCGGGTCGGTTTACCTATTTGGGGAACCTGTGCCGGGATGATTCTGCTTGCCAAAGATGTTTCCAACTATGAGATGGAGCCCCTGGGCCTCATGGACATTAAGGTCAGGCGCAACGCTTTTGGCAGCCAGATTGATAGCTTTGAAGTGGACCTGGAGATACCGCCTGCAGGCGAAGAGCCATTTCACGCCATTTTCATTCGGGCCCCGGTTATCGAAGACATCGGGGCAAGTGTAGAAATCCTGTCCTGTCTTCCTGATGGCACCATCGTCGCCATCAGACAAGACCGGCTGCTGGCCTGTGCTTTTCACCCGGAGTTCACCTGTGACTTAAGGTTTCACAGCTATTTCCTAAGTATGGTCGGTCAGAGACTATCCCAAAATCCTGATGACGAGGTCCTTCGGGGTGGTCACCTCGTGTCCTAATGCTATGATGAGCTGGAGATCGCAGAAAGGTAAATCTCTTGTTTCGGATTGAAGTCTCGGTCAAGCCGAGTTTTCCCGACCCTGAGGGAGACAGGCTAGAGAAGGACATCCGTGACATTGGCATCCGTACCGTAGAACAGGTTAGAGTCAGCGATGTATATCTTCTGGACGGACAGCTGGATGAAGGGGAGATGGGGAGGATCGGCCGAGAACTACTGGCTGATCCTGTAGTTGAGGACTTTTGTTGGGGTGAAGGGTCCTTGTCGGGTATCCAAGAGACAGATGCCCATGTTGTTGAGGTAGCTTACAATCCTGGCGTGGCGGATCCTGTGGCGGGAAGCGTCAGCAAGGCAATGCGCGACCTGGGCATAGCTACGGTCACATCAGTGAAGACCGCCCGTAAGTACTCCTTATGGGGCGATCTCTCGGAAGAGGTCCTTCAGTCTATCTGTAACAGACTGCTGGTCAATAATCTGGTTCAGCATGTGGTTACGAGGAGCGAGGTGGTTGGCCTGCCTTCCACGAACTACGAATTTGCCCTAACTACGGTAGATTTGCTGGGACTTGACGATGAAGGCCTAATGAAGTTAAGCAAGGACAGGCTATGGTTGAACCTAGGCGAGATGACGCGCATCAAGGACTACTTCTCAAGGCTGGGTCGGAATCCCACCGATGTCGAGCTTGAGACCCTGGCACAGACGTGGTCCGAGCACTGCATCCACAAAACATTCAAGAGCAAAATCAAGCTAGGCCGTCTTGTTGTCGATAACTTGCTTAAGAGCACTGTGATGAAGGTGACCGAGGAATTGAAGAAGCCCTGGTGCCTTTCAGTTTTTCGGGATAATGCAGGGGTAATAGATTTTGACGGCCGTCACGCCATCTGTTTTAAGGTAGAGACACATAATCACCCGTCAGCACTGGAGCCCTATGGGGGGGCAGCGACAGGAATAGGTGGTGTGATCCGGGACATCATGGGAACGGGGCTGGGAGCGAAGCCTATTCTGAACACCGACGTGTTCTGCTTTGGCCCTCCCGATTTCCCGTACGATAGTCTGCCTCGCGGTGTGTTGCATCCCCGCCGCATTTTCAAGGGCGTACGTGCTGGTGTGGCCAATTACGGGAACCGGCTCGGCATACCCACGCTGAACGGCGCTATCCTGTTTGATGAACGCTATATAGGAAACCCTCTGGTCTTCTGTGGCACAGTAGGTCTGTTGCCCGCGAGTATGAGTGAAAGGGGTCAGCAGCGGACTGGAGACCTGGTAGTCTTGGTGGGAGGCAGAACCGGACGCGATGGTATCCATGGGGTTACTTTTGCCTCAGGAGAGCTCACCAGAAAATCTGAGGCGGTCTCCAGCAGTTCAGTTCAAATCGGCGACCCCATTACAGAAAAGAAGGTGATTGATGCCCTCCTCAAGGCCAGGGATCGGAAACTGTACCGACGAATTACTGATTGTGGAGGGGGTGGGCTTTCGTCAGCGGTCGGAGAAATGGCTGAGGAGACTGGTGTGCGTGTTTATCTGGACCGAGTCCCGCTGAAGTATCTGGGGCTCTCCTATACAGAGATATGGATATCTGAATCTCAGGAGCGAATGATCGTGGCTGTGCCACCAGACACGGTCAAGGAGCTAATCTCCATTTTTGTGAGTGAGGGGGTAGAAGCTACTGTCATCGGAGAGTTCACCGATACGCAACGGCTCGAGCTTCTTTATGAAGGCAATCTGGTTGGTGATCTCGATATGCAGTTCCTGCACAAAGGACTGACTCAGTTGGAGAAGGAGGCTGTCTGGGAGTTGCCGCAGCACGAGGAGCCAGACTTTCCGCCGCCGATCGACCTCTGTGAAGACCTGTTGCGTATCCTGGCCTCGTGGAATGTTTGCAGCAAGGAATGGGTGATACGCCAGTACGACCACGAGGTACAGGGCGGCAGTGTCCTCAAGCCCCTCACGGGAGTGAACAATGACGGCCCCAGTGATGCTGCCATTGTTAGACCGGTACTCGATTCCGATAGGGGCATCGCGGTGGCCAACGGCATAAATCCCAAGTACGGAGACATCGACCCTTACTGGATGGCTGCCTCTGCCATAGACGAGGCGTTGCGACAAGTTGTGGCCGTCGGCGGCAGCCTTGGCAGGGTGGCGCTGCTGGACAACTTCTGTTGGGGTAATCCGGATAAGCCGGACAGGCTGGGTGGCTTAGTGCGAGCAGCGCAGGCCTGCTACGATGTTGCCCTCGGCTATGAAACACCATTCATCTCCGGCAAGGACAGTCTCTATAATGAGTTTGAGACCGAGGAAGATAGCATCTCCATTCCACCCACATTGCTTATCTCTGCGGTGGCGGTCATGGATAATGTGGAGAAGGCAGTTACGATGGACTGCAAACGAAAAGGCGACACGATCTATATCGTCGGCACCACGTGGAATGAGCTCGGCGGTTCGCAATACTACGGTATTCATGGTTACGTGGGCAACCGGGTTCCCAGGGTCGATTCCAGAAAAGGTAAGACGCTCATGGATGCTCTCAGCGCCGTCATGGAGAAGGGCCTGGTCAGTGCCTGTCATGACCTGAGTGAAGGAGGTATCGGAGTAGCTGCCGCCGAGATGGCGTTCGCCGGCGGCCTGGGAATGGCAATCTATCTAGAGAAGGTGCCCCTGGGCGAAGCCATCGATAGAGACGACAATGTGTTCTTCTCCGAATCAAATACCAGGTTTCTGGTAGAGGTGGCCCCTGCGGACAAACAGCAGTTCGAAGATATGATGACCGGGACTGAATTCGCCGCCATTGGAGAAGTTACAGACAAAGGAAGACTTGAGGTTCATGGACTTAATGGACAACTGGTACTGTCAGCTCTCGTTGGCGAACTCAAGGAGGCCTGGCAGAGGCCTCTTCGCTGGTAGGATTTGACACTATGACTGAAGTAAAGACATTGATACTGCGGGCCCCGGGGACTAACTGTGACGTGGAATCTGCCTTCGCCTTCGAGAAGGCCGGGGCGCAAGTAGAGCTAGTCCACGTGGCTGAGCTGATCCGTCGGCAAAAACCTCTCTCCGGTTATCAGATAATGGTCATTCCCGGCGGTTTTACGTACGGGGATGATATCTCGGCCGGGAGAATCCTGGCCAACGAATTGAGGCTAAAGCTAAGGGACGAAATTCAAAGGTTTGTTGACAATGGCGGGCTCATTCTCGGCATCTGTAACGGCTTTCAGGTCTTGGTGAAAGCCGGCATGTTACCTAGATGGACGGGTGAAAACTCGCAAATGCTGACCATAGCAGGCAACGATTCCGGCAAGTTTGAGTGTCGCTGGGTCTACCTGCGTACCAATGAAACAAGTCCCTGCATTTTTACACGGGGAATAGACATCATGTATCTACCGGTGGCTCATGCAGAGGGCAAAGTTGTAATTTCCGCGGGGATGCCAGAAGACCTGAGGGTGGCACTTCACTACGCTGACGAGACAGGAGACATTCGGGCCGGCTACCCTTACAATCCCAACGGTTCGATGAATAATATGGCTGGCATCTGCGACGCTACTGGTCGCGTGTTTGCCCTGATGCCGCACCCAGAGCGGTTCGTCCGCTGGGCCCAACATCCTAGGTGGACCAGGGAGGCCCGGCGGGATCACGGGGATGGCTTTCGCATTTTCCTGAATGCCGTCGAGTACGCCAAGGGCGTTTGAACAAGCGGTGAGCTATCTTGCCGTCAGCCTGTAATAGACTACGGAAGCTGGTTACTAATGTCTGGTATACTGTAATTCGTTGCCGGAAGGAGACGAATTGAACAACATCAGGGTGGGCATAGCTCAGATCAATTCTACTGTCGGCGACCTCAGTGGCAATACCAGGAAGATAATGCAATTGATTGACCAGGCGAAGTCGCTGGGCGTCGACCTGCTCACTTTCCCTGAACTGGCTATAACCGGTTACCCGCCTGAAGATCTGCTGCTCAAGCCACAATTCATTGAACAAAACAGAGAGAGTCTCAACAAGATAATAGACTACACTTCGGACATAGCGCTGGTAGTGGGCTTTGTTGACAGCGATGGCGATATATACAATGCTGCTGCGGTGATCTATGACAAGAAACTGGCGGGTGTTTACCATAAGATCTACCTCCCCAACTATGGCGTGTTTGATGAGAACAGATATTTCCAGGCAGGAACCAACTACTCTATCTTCAACATCTATGGCCTCGGCATCGGCATAACTATCTGCGAAGACATGTGGTATGAAGCCGGGCCAGCGCTTGTGCAGGCGTATGCCGGAGCAAAGGTGCTGATCAATATAGGCGCCTCTCCATATCATGCCGGAAAAGGTCTCTTCAGAGAGCGTATGCTGGCCACCAGAGCCTCAGACAGCATTGCCATTGTTGCGCATAATAATCTGGTGGGCGGGCAAGATGAGCTTGTGTTTGATGGCAACAGTCTGATTATCAATGAAAAGGGAGAAGTCGTTGTCCGGGGCAAGCAGTTTGACGAGGATTTCATAGTAGCTGACTTGGACGTAGACTCAGTATTCCGATCACAGTTGCGTGACCCTCGCCGCAGGAAAGAAACGCCGTGGGCCAACGAGAAACTGCAACAAGCTACCAAGATAGAGGTGTCAAGTGAATACTCGGCAAGCGCCAAACCTCCCTTGCCACCGAGACGAGTTGAAAGATTAGATGAACTTGCCGAGGTTTACCAGGCTCTCGTGCTCGGCGTTAGAGACTACGTGCGCAAGAATGGCTTTGAGAAAGTAGTTATCGGCTTATCAGGCGGGGTCGATTCAAGTCTAGTGGCCGCCATAGCAACAGACGCCCTTGGTGCTGATAATGTTGTAGGTATTTCCATGCCCTCTCGTTATTCGTCTCCAGGCAGCAAATCGGACGCTGAAGCTCTGGCAAGAAATCTAGGGATACAGTTCCAGGTAATATCTATTGAGAAAGCCTTCAGTGCATATTTGGAAACGCTGGCTGAGCCCTTCAAAGATACAGGACCGGATATCACCGAAGAGAATATCCAGGCAAGAATCAGGGGCAATATTCTCTTTGCCTTGTCCAACAAGTTCGGCTGGCTGGTTCTTGCCTGCAGCAATAAGAGCGAGACGGCTACAGGCTACACTACCCTTTATGGAGACATGGCCGGCGGGTTCATTCCCCTAAAGGATGTCCCTAAGACATTGGTGCTTGAGTTGGCCAAATACAAGAATCGCGTGGCCGGGAAAGAGGTGATACCGGTGGCGGTGTTGACTAAGGCCCCATCGGCTGAACTAAGACCGGACCAGAAAGATGTCGATACCCTGCCACCATACGAGGTGTTAGATCCTATATTGAAGGCTTACGTTGAAGACGATGCGACAATCGACCAGATCATAGATATGGGTTATGACCGTGCCGTGGTTATGAAGGTAGCTCGCTTGGTGGACAGGAGTGAATATAAGCGCCGTCAGAGTGCTCCCGGCATAAAGATAACCCCCAGAGACTTTGGCCGGGACAGGAGATTACCGATCACCAATCAATTCAGGCAGGAGTAACTTGAGGAGAATCGGTGGCATCTTACTAGGAATCGGCCTGGGCCTTTTGATAGGCTGGGGTCTGTACTGGTTCTTCCGCCTAGCTTTCTTATCACTGCCCTTGCCAGTCAAGATTGCTATTGCGGCCATTGCTGTAGGGCTTATCATATTATTGGCATCGCTAGGTTGGGAGAGGTATAGAGCATCCAAGGAAGAGAAGGAGAAATTCAAGGAGGTAGAAAAATGATCGTTGTTACCACAGGACAGATAGAGGGCAGAAGGATAACGGAGACTTTGGGTTTGGTTAAGGGCAGCACTATCAGAGCCAGGCATATGGGTCATGATATTATGGCTGGCCTGCGCAACGTCGTTGGTGGTGAAGTCAAGGATTACACGGTAATGCTGGCACAGGCGCGGGAGGAGGCACTCCAGAGGATGGTCGAGCAAGCTGAGAAGATGGGTGGTAATGCCGTAGTAGGCGCCAGGTTTGCAACATCAATGGTGATGTCCGGAGCTGCTGAAATGTTAGCGTATGGAACAGCAGTGAAAGTGGCGTGAGTTCATTAAATTGGCTGATAACCAGTTTTTTGCAATTGCCTGACTCATAAGCCTTGGTTGCCCAATATTGGGTGACTACATTCCTAGACCATTCTTTCATTGAGATAGTCATTCCTCGATTGTACGTATCCATGCTTCCCGTATCTTCATTCCACCTCTTTCAGCATAGTAATAACCGGGCCATATCTTAGTGTCTCCTGAGTAGATGTCAGGCTCAGACTGCAATTGGACAAAGAGGCGAGTTTCGTGATATCATCTCCCCAGCTTATGATTAGGAAAGCGAAGAATCTCAGAAGGAGGACGTGAGATGTTGTGAGGCAGGCAAGGTAAGCTCAGTGTGGGGTCGTTGACTAGCCTCCCTGAATAGAGATAACAGCTTGCCTATCTTGTTTGTAATGCGTAGTTAGCTTTGTTTATGTCCTGGCTTTTGGGTTTGCTAAATCACGAATAATCAATCTTCACTAGACTCCTCCAAATTAACCCTTGGTCGAACACGTATTATCGTCTGGATCTTGCCTATGCCAGTCAAGAGTATTGACTTGTAGCATGCCGAACGAAAGGAAGGTCATAGTAATATGCTTGTGACTAACGATAGAGTGGATGTCAGTATTGAAATCGACAAAGAACAAGTATGCCACTACATAGGATATGAGGATGGTCAAAATCTGTCAGCGCGTATCTCTTCTTTAATTGATGACTATGCGGAGCACGCTCATGGCCTTATCAACCCGTCATATTCATACGTTATCAAAAATGTGGAGTGGGCCCGAGGTGCTATCGCCCTTATTGAAGGTTCAGTCATCTTCAAAAGTCGCATTATCGCCAAGTTGTTGGAGCGTTGTACCCAGGTGGCAATATTCTTAGTGACAATAGGCAAATACCTGGAAGAGACATCATTTCAGCTAGCCAGAGACGGGCTTGTACTTCAGGCAACAGTCTTGGATGCGATAGGGTCGGTTGCCGTAGAGGAGGTGGCAGTCTTAGCTCAGGCCAAAATAAAGGAGATAGTCAAAGCTGAGGGGCATGTCACCAGCCGACGCTTCAGTCCCGGCTATTGCGACTGGAACATTGGTCAGCAACGTATGCTCTTCTATGCTCTAACCGGCGATACAGCAGGGATTCGCTTGACTGGGGAATGTCTAATGATTCCCCAGAAGTCAATGTCAGGCATTATCGGTATCGGACCTTCACATGCAAATGTGGAGAACTACGATCCTTGCAAGACCTGCAGGAAAAAAGATTGTCCAGGAAGGAGATAGGAGCAAGGATAATGACCCGCAGAGGATTAGACGGAGGCAGTTTCAAGATTCTAACTGAAGATTCTGTATTGAAGATACACCAGACTGCAATGCAGGTTATTG
>CAZLCQ010000020.1:0-12205 GCA_964557995.1 uncultured Dehalococcoidales bacterium | reverse complement strand
GTTTGCGTCACTGGCGTTTCGGGCAGCGGTAAAAGTTCTCTCATTAACGAAGTCCTGTACAAAAGATTGGGGCGCCTCTTCTACCGGGCCAAGGAGAGGCCGGGCGACTGTGATAGCATTGTGGGCACTGAATACGTCGACAAGGTGGTCAACATTGACCAATCACCGATTGGCCGCACTCCCAGAAGCAACCCCGCCACTTACACCGGGACATTCACCCCTATTCGAGAGCTTTTTGCCGCTGTTCCTGAAGCTAGAGTGCGTGGCTATCCCCAGGGGCGCTTTTCCTTCAACGTGAAGGGGGGAAGATGTGAAGCCTGTCAGGGGGCAGGCTATGTTCAGATTGAGATGCAATTTCTGCCCAATGTCACCGTCCCTTGCGAGATATGCAAGGGGAAAAGATATAACCGGGAAGCACTGGAAATTCAGTTCAAAGGGAAGAACATCGCCGAAATCCTGGATATGACAGTGGACGAAGCTTTGTCGTTCTTTGACCACTTTCCGAAAGTCAAACACAAGCTGGAAACGCTTCAAGACGTAGGTCTGGGGTATATCTGTCTGGGCCAGCCGGCACCTACTCTCTCGGGAGGCGAGGCCCAGCGAGTGAAACTAGCTACTGAATTGTCTCGCCGCTCCACGGGAAAGACGCTTTATATGCTGGACGAGCCGACTACCGGCCTTTCCTTCGCAGATATTGCTTGTCTCCTGAAGGTCCTACAGCGCCTGGTGGACTACGGAAACACGGTAGTAATCATTGAGCACCACCTGGATGTGGTCAAGAACGCCGACTGGGTCGTTGACCTTGGCCCTGGAGCTGGCGATGAGGGTGGCTACCTGGTCGGTGCCGGTACACCTGAAGAACTGACTCAAAACGTTGCCTCTTTCACTGGACAGTATTTGCGTGGTATATTATCGACACCGCAGGAAAAGGTGTTGACATGACATCGCAGCTCAACAGAGATGAAATCCTAGATTCCATCCATGGCAACGTGCAGGACAGAAATATGATCAAGCATATGCTGGCCACCGAGGCTATTATGCGGGCCTTGGCCAGGAAGTTAGGAGAGGATGAAGAAGAGTGGGGACTCACCGGGCTAATCCACGACATAGATATGGAGCTCGTTGAAGGTGACATGGGCAGCCACAGCAGATTGTCCGCCGACATAGCCAAGGAGCTTGGGGCCAGTTCGGCCATCACTCATGCCATTCTGTGCCACAACGAGGCTCATGGCGTTCCCCGAGAAACGAAGCTAGACAAGGCTCTTTTTTGTGCTGACCCTCTCAGCGGGCTGATCACTGCCGCCGCTCTGGTTCGCCCCGATAAACTGAGCGGACTGACGAGCAAATCGGTGATGAAACGCTTTCGTGAAAAAAGCTTTGCTGCCGGAGTCAATCGGGAGCAGGTGGCTCTATGCCAGGAAATTGGACTGGAACTGGAAGAGTTTATGACCCTGGGCATCGAAGCCATGCTAGGAATTACCTCAGAGCTAGGATTGTGAGATCTTTGCATTTCAGCAAATCGGGCAGTGCGAGGCTGAAGTCTCGCACTCCGCTTTTGAATACTCTCTTCCCAGAAGCAGCATCTCTATGATTGATACTTTCGATTGGGGATATGCGCACTTACCCAGATAATCTAGACGCCCAAGCTGCGGCCAAATCCTCACCGCCTCCACCGCCAAACTGCTATTGCACATCAATTAATGCGTTTGGTATAGTTGACTCTAGTTGGCTATGGCTGAGGATTGAATATATAGCCAGGCAGGGAAGGAAGAAGTAGATATGGTGGCAAGAACAAGAATTGTTGATGGAAGCGACAGAACCACCGTACAAAGAGTCAGAAGCTCTACCTAAAAGCAGAGAGATACGGGGAGCCCTCATGGCACACTCCCGCGATGCCATACTGGGCCTGAACCACAAGGGCACAATAATATTCTGGAATAAAGGCGCAGAACAGGTTTTTGGCTACTCAGGCGCGGACATAGTGGGTCAGCCAGTAACCAACCTGATCTCTCAGAAACACAGAGGCGAGCACACACTTGTACTGAAGTCTTTCTTGACCGGGAATCGCGGCGTGACAGGGGTCATCGAAGGCGAAGCGCTGAGGAAAGACGGCTCCATATTCCCCCTTGAATTGTCTTTGTCTATTCAGCAGCAAGACGGCAAATTCTGGGGACTTGCCGTCGGAAGAGATATCACCGAGCGCAAAAACAGGGAGAAGGCGTTAAGCAAAAGCGCAGATCGTTACTGCAATCTTCTTGCCACTTGCCTGGAGGCAGTTTTCTCTAGAGGCATCCCGGACAATAGTGGAGCAGGTAACAAAGCACTTGACAGACTCTGTGGCTACTGTTTGGAACAATTGACCGAGATGAAGCCAACAAGCGCCCTGCCATCCGGCAGCCGGGAATATCTTTCCAGGCAGATAGATGAGATACTGCGCGCAGATGAACCTGCATCCAGTATAGTGCATGAGATTCTCAGCAAAGATGGCAGAAGAATCTTGATGGAGCAACATCTGAATTTCATCAATAGAACAGGCGAGACCGCAGAAGCTCGCGAGTTCGACAGCCGCATCACGCGGGGCGACACAAGCGATGAACAATCGAAGAACTATCTTCTCAACCTGGCAAGGATCGTTTCTCGGGTCATCGGATCTTGTGACCCCTATACAGCGGGACATCAACAGAGAGTGGCGGAACTGGCCCGTATTGTAGGTGAAAATATGGGCTTGGCCGCGGACGTAGTCGATAGACTCTATCTCGACGGATTGTTCCACGATATCGGCAAGGTTTCCATTCCGAGAAGCATTCTTACCAAGCCGGGGCAGCTAGCTGAAGAGGAATGGGCTCTCATCCGTGCCCACACAAAACAAGGTTACAGTATATTGAAGGATGCCAATCTTCCCTGGCCAATAGCCGATGCGGCGCTAAAACATCACGAACGGCTGGATGGCTCGGGCTATCCTGACGGTATTACGGGGGACAAGCTAAGTCTGGAGGTCAACATTCTCGCCGTCTGCGATGTGGTGGAAGCAATGAGTTCCCATCGGCCTTATCGGCCAGCAAGAACCACAATGGAGGTTTTGAGGGAGCTTAGAGACGGCAGGGGAACAAAGTACGATGCCAGTGTGGTGGACATGATGGTGTCGATAATTGAGGGTGAAGGATTTGAGTGTGCATGGGATCGTAAGAATTGAAAGAACACGATTGCAGAAGCTCCGGGTGCATGACAGTGGCTTCAGTGCTTTCAAAGAGCTGGTAATTGAGGTATGCCTATAGCGCTGTTTGGCAGTATCTTCTGCCAGGGAAGTTAGATTCATGAGTGTGAATGAGCTGGGTCCCGTCACTCCGTTCTATGTAGTTGTACTACTCTGGGTAGCTAGAGTCATTATCTGGACATTCATTTGCGCTTTGCTGGCCTGGCTCGGGATCAGGGCCTTGGATGCAGTCACTCGATTCATCCATGAGCGGGAGAGAATCGGAGAGAGCCCGATTTCAGTGGGCCTATTCATAGCCGGTTTCTTCATCCTAATCGGCCTGGTTATTCACGGCGTAATAACCGGTCCTGTTTTGATTGGCGCGGGTGTCCTGGCAAGTCTGATTGACCCCAGAAGGCTGGGCCTGGTTGCCGTTACCTTCGTGGTAGCTCTCCTGCTGGGGGTGGCTCTGTTGTACGTCGTGGACAAGCTGACGCCGAAAATACCCTTCCTCAGCGTTGAACAGAATCCTGTTGCGGTCGGCATATATGTCTTTGGCTACCTGGTCTTCTTTGGCCTGATAATCCACGGCGCCCTGATAATGCCTTTGTGAGCAATCATGCCAAAACATCTGAGGGCGGTTGCGCTCACCTTAGCTATCCTGGCAGCGTTGATACCTGCTTCTATCCTGGCTATACCGTCAACAAAATTCTATCAAGAAGCCGGAGAGATCTTTGATGACTGGGATATTTGTCGTACTGACGCTGCTGGTGAAGATGGCTTCTTTCGGATTTCTGCCACGGGGTTTTATCCCATTATCGTGGGCGAGAGTCTGGGGCAGAATGCAGACCAGGCCTATTATGTTGGCGCGCTATTTGCCGGAGAATATCAAGATATAAGTCAAAGAGCGGAGGAGATCTTTGCCTTTGTGCGGGACAGGGTTAGATATACCTCCGATGAAAGCCTGTTCGGCTTCGCAGAATTCGCTCAGAATGCTGACGAGCTGGCGGTGACTATTGAGGACAGGGGGGTTGCTCATGGTGATTGCGAGGACTATGCGGTATTGCTTGCTGTCATGTATAAAGGTGCGGGGTTCCGTTCCGCTATAGTGTTAGCGCCCGAACATGCTGCGGCTCTGGTTTACTTGCCCGAATACAGAGAAGCTAATCGAAGCCTGTCGGTTGACGGTGAGGCTGGATGGATCTGGGCGGAAGCTACGGGTGGAAATAACCCTCTAGGCTGGATGCCAGAGGAATTCCTGGGAGCTGAGCTGGAAGTCTACGAAGTTGAGGATGAAGCCATAATCAAGGGAGAGCCGCCCGACAAGCCTTCCATCGTCATTACTCCGAACAGTGGCAGTAGCGGAATTCATATATCTCCCTTCTTCATTGTTATTGCCCTTCTGTTTCTTATCTCTCTGTTTCGCAGGCGGCGCTGAGTCAACCTGGTTCTGGCTGTGCCCAAAGCGAATCAGGCTTGCTAGTCAAAGAACTCAAACGCGCCCGAATGGATTCAAGCCCACGTCCTCAATGCCTAATGCCAAGGGAACTCAGAGTTCACACGGAGGTTCTGTCAGCAAGAAACGAATCGCCTCAGAGTGGAAATCATGACATCTGTTTCAGGTCCTCGACGACCTTCCTGAAGTCTTTGAAAGGCCTACAATTCAGATTGTTCTCCTTGCTATACGCCAGCAAATCGCCCGTAGCAAACGCACGATGAGCATGCTTTGCCGGCGCAACATCGGAATCGCCATTCCCTATGTATATTACCCTGTATCCCAGCCTGAGAAACGATTCCATATACGCTTCTTTGAAACCGTCATTCACCCTTTTGCCATCCGGGCCTACATACCGGACCTTCATCCCCGCGGGGTGAAAAGAGGCCTCAGCAGCATGCACTTCGAGGTCTCCCAGCCCCAAGTCTTTGAGCACAGCCCTTATGTAGAAATCCAGGCCGTTGCTCACAATGACAAATCTCAAGCCTTCTTCCAGGCAGTAGTTCACCAGTTCGCGAAATCCAGCTCGCACCTTCACATTGCCTTGCAGAGACTCAAGTAGTCTATGCTTATCCGCTTTCACCATGGCAAAAGCCCTGGTATTGAACTCCCCGACCGATATCCTGTGCTCCTTATACTGTTGGAACAGTCTCCGCCAGTCCCCCTGAGCAAACGCATCCAGAAGAAAGAAACTAGCGTCTTCTTCGGTAATTGTGCCGTCGAAATCAGATTGAACCAGGATTTTCATTCCTGACACTCCGCTACAATATACGGACTCTCCTTTGCGACCTCACCTTTTATGCTTAGTGCTCCTGGACGATCACGGTTACATTAGCACACTGTGTCACGAACATAAAGGCAGGCGATCTTTGTCGACATGTAGATTGACAGCCTCTATTTTTGAAGCTATCATTGGTTCTTCGTGGGAAACATAGACCGCACCTCGACGCTTGCTCAAGCAGCCGAC
The DNA here is from genome assembly GCA_964557995.1 of uncultured Dehalococcoidales bacterium. GTDB lineage: Bacteria > Chloroflexota > Dehalococcoidia > GIF9 > AB-539-J10 > RBG-13-51-36. Next base: position 6,550 of record CAZLCQ010000020.1, on the reverse strand, counting down.
GCTTTTCTAGCACATTTGCCACCCGAAGAAAGAGGGAAAGTACAGGCAGACGTACTCAAGTTCGTCAGATGGCTCGGTTCATCCAGGCAGGTGCAGGACATCAGCCCCGTGGACGTGGCCAGCTACGGCGAACAGATTACCCAAGCGGCAGCCAAGCCCCTGAGGTCCTTTCTTACGTACATTCGGAAAAAGAGCTCCAGCAGCATAGCCCTGGCTCCTCACCTAAGGGCAAAGAAGCCTTCTTTAAAGACGGTCGCCGTTTGGCAGGGTAGTCACGCCCAGGTTACCTTAACCGCGGAGGGACACGCAAAATTGGAGAAGGAATTAGCGAACCTGAAGAATCAACGTGCCCAGGTTATCGATGATATACAGAAAGCGGCCGCCGACAAGGACTTTCGCGAAAACGCCCCTCTGGCGGCAGCTAGAGAGCAAAAGGCTCACGTGGAAGGAAGAATCCAGGAGATAGAGTCAACCCTGAATCAGGCCAAGATAATAGGGGAGGGCCACGATACGACCACAGCTAAACTCGGAGACACAGTGGTACTTCGTGATCTATCGTCAGACAAAGAGTTCGCCTATACTCTAGTCGACTCGCGGGAAGCAAACCCGGTCAAGGGTAGACTTTCTGTTGCTTCTCCCTTGGGCAAAGCAATCTCGGGCAAACAAGTCGGACAAACACTCGAAGTTGCTGCACCTGCCGGCACATTCTGTTGCCGCATCGAAAGCATTGTGGCCCTGTCCTCACAGAAGAAGAACAAATGAGTCGGCGACCTGACAAGAAACTGGCAGGCGCAAATACGTAGGACGGAGCCCAAGCTGCACTGGTCTTTTCCAGCTTCGATTGCGCAGAGCTTTCATGGTTTGTTGATTCCCCAGACGTATGGCATAATGAATTGGGGCGCAGGCAGCGGAGGGATCGCATAGTGGTCTAGTGCGGGCGCCTGCTAAGCGCTTACTCCGAGTTAAATCGGGGTCGAGGGTTCGAATCCCTCTCCCTCCGCCAGAAGGACATAACGCCAGGTTTAAGATTATGAATCGCTTGCCCGATGCAGGCAACGCTTCCACCGAGTATTGACCCGATCCTGTAGTTCGTTTATCTGCCCTTCGGTGATATTCTTGAACCTGCCCTGCACCATGAGATACTCCCTCAATGGTTTCAGCTTGCCCTTCCGGGCAATGGACTCGCTGGCCGAGGTGAGGCGGAAGACGCCGTCTTCAACCTCATAGAGTATCACCCATCCCGTTTCCACCGCGAGCTTGCCGATGCTAATAGTGTTGTTGAAAGGGAATGACCATCCCGGGGGGCAGGGTGTAAACACATGTATGAACCTGGTCCCTCGTATCGCCTTGGCTTTCCTCACCTTCTCATAGAGGTCCAGGGGATAGGAAGCACTTGCGGTAGCGACATAGGGGATGCCGTGTGCCTCCATTATAGCTGCTATGTCTTTCTGGTTCTGCTGCTTGCCCAGAATAGGCGTAGTGCCTGAAATGGCACCCAGCGGCGTGGAGCCTGAGCGCTGATTGCCAGTGTTCATGTAGCCTTCATTGTCGTAGCAGATATAAAGAAAATCAGTCTGCCGTTCTGCGGCGGCGCTCAGTGCTTGTATTCCTATATCGTATGTCCCGCCATCACCTGCAATAGCCAGTACAGTCACCCCTTCTTTGCCCAGGGCTTTTAGCCCGGCAACCAGGCCGGTAGCTGATGCCGCAGTCGTGGCAAACGGTGTATTTACACAGGGGACAGTGACAGACGTCACCGGATACATGCCATGTAGTACTGTCAGACAACTCGCTGGCACTGTCGCAATAACCTGCCCTTCCAGCGCTTTCAGAATGTAACGATAGGCGAGCGACAGGGCACAGCCGGGGCATGTCCTGTTGCCCGGCAGGAGATATTCCTTCTCCGTTATGTTGACAGCAGTAACTTTCACCGTATGATCTCTCTCAAATGGCACATATCCAGTCAGGATATTCTCTGTCTAAATCACCTTCTTTCAGTGATAACAGCGATCTATTTACCGCATCTGCCATCTCCCTCGCTTTTACGTCACGACCACCCAATCCAACGATGAAGTTTCGTATCACCGCTCTTACCGAACTTCCATAGAGGGCTGATTTTATCTCCGAGCAAGTGGCTCCTTCTAAACCGTAGCTGATATTCTTATCGAAGACCACAACAAGACGACGCTTCTCTAGCGCATTGGCCACATCTGTCTTGGGGAATGGCCTGAACACTCTTAAGCCCAGCACCCCTACTTTGTGGCCTGTTTCCCGCAGCATGTCTACGGCTACCATCGCCTCCATCGCCAGACTGCCCATGGCCACGATAACCACATCGGCATCATCCAGCCTATATTCCCAGACCGTATTGCCGTAACTTCGGCCAAACGATTCGCCGAATTCTCTACCGACCCTGACTATGGCTTCTCTGGCGTTCTGCAAGGCCTCCTGGAGAAGATACCGTAGTTCCATGTACCCGTGGCAGAGCACGCCTTCAGCGTTGACCCTGGGATTGGCCAGAGTCACAAGGTTGTAGTTTTTGGGGTTAGCTGGGTCTAGTATCGTGTGTGGTTTGTACTGGGGCAGAAACCTGTCCACAATCTCCTGTGCCGGAACATTCACAGGCATCTCAGTGTGAGATAAGACATAACCGTCGTAGCAAACCATAACCGGGACATAAACCGACTCAGCAATCTTGTAAGCCTGGATTATCGAATCCAATACCTCTTGATTGTTTCGAGCATATATTTGTATCCAACCTGTGTCTCGCTGGGATATGGAGTCCTGCTGGTCATTGAGCACACTCCACGGTGCCCCGATAGCTCGGTTTACGCAGGCGAGGACCACGGGAAGACGTGCTCCAGCAGCCCAATGGAGCATCTCATGCATGTAGGCCAGACCGTGCGCGCTGGTAGCAGTGAAGACTCTGGCTCCCACCGTGGAAGCTGACGTGCATACCGCAAGGGCGCTGTGCTCGCTCTCGACCGCAATGTACTGGGCATCGAGTTCGCCTTTTTCAACAAACTCAGAGAGTCTCTCAGTAACCGGCGACTGGGGTGTAATCGGATAGGCAGCAATCACCTGAGCCCGGCTGAGTTTTACCCCTTCTGCCGCAGCGTGATTGCCATCTAGCATCTGGGCGCTGGCTTTTTTCGTTGTCCTCTTGCTCACCAAATTCACTCAACCCTTCTCGTCAAGACTGAAGCTCTCCTCAGATACCATGGTTATGGCACGCGCCGGACATACCTCCGCGCATATTCCACAGCCTTTGCAGTACTCCATATCTATCTGAATAGGTACGGCTCTGCTGATGACAGCCTCGGGACAATAGAGCCAGCATAGAAAGCAGGCAGGCTTGTTCTGCTTCGCGGGGATACACTTTTCCCTGTCTATTGCCGGGAATGCGTCGCGCCACTCACCAGTCTTACCTGCCTCGCCGATAGCTGGTGACGATTCATCGCATATGTGTTGGCAGTCTCTGGTTCCCATATTTTGCTGTCACCTTATTCTCTGGAGTTCAGTCATCTCATAGGTTTGCTCAACTGCGGCAAGGTTAATATCCACCTGGCTGTCAGAGAATCTGTCTCTTATCGCCTTCTCTACACTTGCCATGCTTACCGCTTCGGTAGCACGGATAAACGCACCCAATATCGCCGTATTCACAATGGTTAACCCCGCCACTATCAGTCCCAGGCTCGAGCACACTCGAGTAGCATCGGCGGTAGCGACGTTGAATTCGCCTCCAGGGTCGATTTCTTTGGGATGTCGCGGAGAGTTCACGATGAGCCATCCTCCTCTAACCAGCCCGCTTGTTACCTCGTCGTATTTCAGTAAGGTGTGGTCGAGGACTACCACCACGTTGGGATTCTCTACCTGGGATACAACCATGATCGGTTGAGAAGCAATCCTGGTTGAGGCACTGACCGGAGCCCCCCGCCTCTCGGCACCAAATGACGGCGCTGCAGTCACTCCCCGATAGCCCTCAAGGTAGGCCGCCTGCGCCAAAATCTTGGCGGCCGTTATCGCTCCCTGACCACCCCGCCCGTGCCACCTGATTTCATAATAGTCTTGCATCAACAGATAGCGTCTTATTACTAATTGGTCTTGGAACTATCGTTCCTTACTACCAGCTTCGCAGCATATACTATAGCTCATTACTTGCATATGTCAAAAACAGGCAACCCACTGGAACGCCGCGCGTGACGAGCGCGAATTCCATCGTGATTCTGCTGCCGGACTTCGCCCGCCAGAAACTTGAAATCGTCCCTGCCAAATGCAATTCTGGGCCACGGAACAGAAGAGTTGACAAACCCTACAATGCTTCGTTCTGAACTTCTCTCCGGTTGCCCTAGAAGCCTGTGAGTCTCTCGCCTTCATCCAGCAGTTCCCTTGCCCTTTCTATGCTTTCGGCTTCGGCGTAGACGCGGACCAGCGGTTCTGTGCCGGAGAAGCGGATGAGCAGCCACGACTCATCACCAAGGAAGAAGCGAAAACCGTCCGTAGTATCTATCTTGGTCACCCTTGAACCAGCTACATTGGCCGGGGGACTTGAGCCTAATCGGCGCACAATCGCCTGACGTTTAGCTACGGAGATATGAAAATCCCTGCGGTCATAGTAATGAGGCCCCACCTTGCTGTAGAGGTAGTCTACAAGCTGAGACGGTGTCTTCCCCGTTTCTGCCATGAAGTCAAGAAAATAAAGACCGGCAAGTATGGCATCCCTCTCCGGGACATGCCCACGGAAGCCATAGCCGCCGCTTTCTTCCCCACCGATGATAGCCTTCTTTTTCATCATCAAGGGAGCGACGTATTTGAAGCCGACCGGGGTTTCATAGACAGGCACGTCGAAGAGCTTCCCCAGGCGAGAAAGCATCATGGTGGAAGTAAGCGTCCTCACCATGGCACCTCGTTCACCACGGACTTCCAATAGATACAGGCAAAGCAAGGCGAAGACCTGATGCTGGGTCAAGAACTGTCCCCTTTCGTCTATGATGCCGATACGGTCGGCGTCGCCATCGGTGGCTAAGCCCACGTCAGCTTTCCGTGCGACGACCAAGCTAGAGAGCTTGGTCAAGTTTCTGGCAATTGGCTCCGGCTGAATGTTGGGGAATGAAGGATTCCTTTCACCGTTGATTTCGGTAATCTTAAGGTCACCACCTTGAAGCACTGCCTTGAAATAGCCAATGCCAGCACCATACATGGAGTCAACCAAAACATTCAATCTCTGACGGCGTAACTTCTCCATATCCACTAAACGACTAAGGTGCTCGAAATAGACAGGAGAGGGGTCCACATAGTCAACAACTCCTCTTTTGAGGGCCTTATCCAGAGTCAGCCGTTTCACATTCAATCCGCGGTGGGTCAGGGAAGCGATATTCTCTTCTATTCGAGAGATCAGCTTATCTGGAGCACTGGCGCCGTCCTCAGATTTGTATTTAAACCCGTTCCATGAGCCGGGGTTGTGGCTGGCAGTTATCACAATGGCCCCCGCAGACTTTGTGGCCGGGACGGCGAAGCTCACCACCGGGGTGGGAGCCGGCTTGAGGCAGAGGCGGACTTTGATATCGTTGCCGGCCATCACTTCGGCAGCGGCAGCCGCAAAATCCTCGGAGGCGAACCTAGTATCATAGCCAATGACCAGACCTCGTTTATCGAGTCCATCTTGCTTAAGATACTCTGCGACCGCCTGAGCACAGATGCGCACGTTATCGAAGGTGAAATCCTCGGCGATAATTCCTCGCCACCCATCAGTACCGAATTTGATTGGACTAGCCATAACAATCTATTTGATCCACCGTACTCATAACCAAGAAGAGCTACGGAATCTCAGACCTCTATTTGGAATCCCACGTCCGTTCACGGACAACGACACGTATGATTCACCGCAGCCAACCACGTCTCAGGCATGCGCCTGCGCCACACACGAATCTGGTTGCACGCCACCGAAGTCATGAGAGATGTCGACTGCGGCTATGCCCGGCTAAGCTCTCCACAGGCCTTGTGACCATTGCAGGAGATTCACCAGTGGATCGACGAGCACCTCCCTGACAATTGCACGCACAAAATCGTTCTCGGCTATGAAGTTGGCAATAGGTGGACTGAGTTTGTAGTAAGCGTCCACAAAGCGCGAACCAGCGGTATTTTCCAGTAATACCTGGTCTCGGAAATCGCGCAATACGTCAAGCTCCGGTGCCGTTTCTGTGCCATAGGCCGCGGTGGCGATGAAGCACCGCTCCCTCAACCAATCCCAGAAGCCTCCCCCGGGCGGCCACACACCAATCTCATCGAATCGCACTTCGTCCCCGTCACTCCAACCAGTCCCGAGGAGAGAGATCCTCAAATGAGTCGTTCCGGGTGGCGCCTCTATAGTATCAATCTTCTGTACATAGGAACCGCTTGTGTCACCGGTGAACAGCATTCTTGTCGCACTCAACTGTCTTCCTTCTTGCCCTTCCCAGAAGTCGACAGTGATAACGCCAGTGACGTTGCCGGAAACATATATCCATCCCCAGATCTCATAGTTCACTACTGCTTCGGCGCCTTCGATCCA
>CAZLCQ010000019.1:0-12276 GCA_964557995.1 uncultured Dehalococcoidales bacterium | reverse complement strand
TAGCGCACCTGAATGGGGTTCAGGTGGTCGGTGGTTCAAATCCACTCACCCCGATTCTAGATTTCAGGACTCTGGCAAAGGACTGTTTTTTGGTACATGGCTTCTACGTAACGTCTTTATGATGGATTGGATTGGGCCCCTTTGCTACATGAGAAAGTCGTCATGAGGCAGGAGTAATCTTGAAGAGCGTCTGGGAGCTCGCTTGGAGAAATCGGGAGACCCCTGCTTGTGAACCTGGACCTCCCTAGGCCATAGGGTGTGGCTTGGAGCTAGGGTCTGTACCATCCGTCGCTTGCTTCCGCCTATTTCTCCACCACCGAAGTGAAAAGGCAGTGGTTGTTCGAGAATCAGCTGGTAGCTCGTCAGCCAAGATAACCTATCAGTTTGCGGCTCTGGCTCGGGTGTCGCAGTTTGGTCAGTGCCTCTTTCTCAATCTGGCGTATTCGCTCCTTGGTGAGGGATAACTCTGTGCCAACTTCGCCTAGAGTCCGACTGCGCTCGTCACCCAGCCCATACCTCAACTCAATGACCCGACGCTCTCGCGGCGTCAACGACTCCAAAGTCCTGTTCAATTCTTCGCTAAGCAGGCTCGTAGTGGCGTGCTCTTCAGGCTGCAAATTCGTCTGGTCTGCGATTAAATCGCCAAGTTGGCATCCATCTTCCCCAACTGGTGTATCCAAGGAGACAGTCCCACCGGAAACCAACTCAAGCAGCACCTTCATCTTGTTGGACGGCAGTCGCGTCTCAGAAATCAGTTCTGTTTCAGTCGGCTGGCGGCCAAGCTTCTGGGCTAGACTATTCATTGTCTTCCCTAGCTTCGTCAGCTGCCCAACCACGTGTCCTGGCAGGCGCACAATACGTGACTTGTCATTGACCACCCTGTTGACTGCCTGCCAGATCCAGGGAGTAGCATAGGTACTGAACTTGGTGCCCCTGCGGTGGTCGAACTTCCGTACTGCCTGCATCAACCCGATATTGCCTTCCTGAATGAGATCGGGCAGAGGGATGCCCCGACCACTATGTCGCTTGGCCACGCTTACCACCAGACGTAGATTGGCCTGAATCATACGGTTGCTTGCCTGGCGTGCTCTTTCTCTTATCCTCTCAAAGTGCTTGCCAATTTCAGAGCGATGCAGTTCCAGCTTGTCACGGAATTCCGGCGACTGTAACAGCTCCCCAAGTTCGGCGAGTGAGACTCTCAGGCCCACCTCTTCCACGATGTCCCAGGGTATCAGTCGGCTGTCCCGCGACAACTCAATCATGCCCTCCTCTGCTGTAGTTGCACTCTCCCCTGTGACTTCGGCCACGGCATCGGACAAACCCTGATCAATCTTATTGTCAATTGCCCTACGCAAGTCTGGATGCAGCATCTTCTTTGCTGTGCTCTGGTGGGAGGGGAGTTTACGATAGCGGCAGACGCTTTCGAACAGGGCGCCCGCTTCAGCGAGACGCTCGGTCAGTGCTGACAACAAGTCGACTGCCGAAGGCTTTACGCCATGCGTGGCAATCCATCCCTTTTCGACTCGAGCAAGATGCTGCCCGTCCTCTATCTGGCGGGCCAGCACCCTCGTCTCTTCATCGTCTAGAAGCGAAGTTCTGCCCACTTCAGTGAAGTATAGGTCCAGCAGGTCATCACCGAGCTCAAGCTTTGTCTCTCGGGGCACAGCCTCGATCCCAGACAATTCCTCCTCCTCAACCTCTTCATCGCTAACACGTAAACCCTCATCTCCAAAAGCGAGTTGTTCTCTATCCTTAACACTCTCTAAGACAGCTACCATCTTGACCTCCTTCATATTCTTGTGGATAACTGCATCTTCGACTCAAATTATAGGTAAACAGGCAGTTCATGTATGCGACTTTTGTCTCACAGATGCATGGCGACGAGATAGCGAAATCTAGGGAGACAAGAGATTGGGCGCGAAGGCAGCTGATGGTCTTGTGCGACGAGGCTTAGTTAGGCCCTATGCCTCCTGGCTAACTATCTCAAACGGGCACGTTATAGCCCCGGTGCGGCACACGGCTTCGCAGTCTGTACACCAGTCGCATTCAGATGTCTCAATAAACGTGATCACCATCTTGACTATGGCCAGGGCGTTGCCGCGGCAAACGGTCACGCACAACCCACACCCGTCGCACTTCTGGGCGTCTATAATCGGCATCTCAATCACGTTTCTCAGTCTCCATGTGTGTTATTTTAGAAGTAAAGATGCCATCTGTCTGTGACCTTTGTCTCAAGAAGACGCCTCCATTATCTTCTGGAGAGCTTCTTTATCCGTAACTATTATGCGATGGTGGTCCAACTTGATCGCTCTCTGCTGCTCTAATTCCTTCAACGACCTGCCTACTACCTCCCGGGCAGTGCCCGCCATAGCTGCCATTTCTTGCTGTGTAAGCCGCGGCCCGTGGCTCGTCTCACCTCTGATCTGCTCGAACAGTATCTTGGCTACCCTGCTGATTACGTGCCTGAAGGACAGGTCCTCAACTAGCGACACCAGCTGACGCACTCGCTTTGCCAGAACTTTGGTTACATTCAATGCTATCTGTGGATGGTTCCGAAAGATAGCTTCCATATCATTTCTCTTTATCCCATAGAGGAGAACAGGTCCCATAGTCCGGGCACTGGCAGGATTCGGGCCACCGTCAAAGATAGGGACATCGTTGAAGGACTCTTCGGGGCGCACGATACTCAAGATCTGTTCCCTTCCGTCAGCAGAGGTCTTGAAAACTCTCACTGCCCCTGAAACCACGAAGAAGAGATTTGCAGCCGGTTCACCCTCAAGCACCACCATCTCAGCTCTGTCGGCAGGCTTCTCAAATACGAGCCTCTTGATTGATTCAAGGTCGGCAAGCCCAACGCCGGAAAAATATGGAATTCTCTTCAAAAAGTCTAGCTGAACTGTCATACTTCATATCCGCACGGCGTGGCAAATCCTGTCTGGCTACAATACCGTCGCTGAGACTCAGAAGAGTCGTTGACTTTCCCGTTCGCACCGTCTAACCACATTGTTACATTCAACATATCTGAGCCAAGTCGACCGCGTTCAGCGACCAGACAAACCTCTCCGACGCATCTTTCAACCTAGAACCACATAGTCCCGTCGGCATCGAGCACTAAGTCATTGAGTGTCGCAGCACCTACAATCTTGGCCTCTGGTATGAAGTCCCCTCTTTCTATACCAAGCAACTGGCAACTCTGCTCGCAGACCAACAGTTTGACTCCAGCAGCTATTGCCTGGTCCATTATTTCTTTAACAGTGGGGAAATTGCCCTCTTTGACTTTCTCCGCCATGCCTTTCTTTACCACGGTTACTCCTGACCCCAGGAAATAAATGGTAGCATCTATATCCATTGCTTGCGCCGTCATACCCAGGACAAAAGGCGAGTAAAGGCGCTTCGGTGTATCAACACCGCTCGTTTGCACATAGAGGATTTTCTTCTTCTCAGCCATATTCCACCTCCTATTTTGTTTTCTGTATCAGAAATCTCATACCTTCGTTGGTCTTCTCTAACTCAAGTATTTTGTGCCCGGTTCGCTTTGCCCAAGCCTTGAGGTCCTCCTCAGCAGCAGAGTCATCCGCCAGGACCTCCAGGGTCTTGCCAACAGCAAGTCTATCTACTTCTTCGTTTGTTCGTATAACTGGCATCGGACAGTAGAGACCTATGCAATCTAAGGTTTGGTCAGCCCGCTTCCGTGCACTAGAACCTGTCACAGTTCAGATCTCCTACAACCATAAGTTACGCTCCAAGTGACACTAGCCCTTGATATCAGCCCCACAATGAGGGCACACCCTATTCTCGCGGGGCACAGGCTTTCGGCACTTGGGACAGTAGAATATAGTAACGTGGCAGGCCTGGCAGTACGGGAGACCCCCCTCCATTATCTCCTGGTCACAGTAGGGACAAAAGATATGCTTATTTTTGCCTTTTTCTTGCTCTATGGTCACTTTTTCCCTCTCCTTTCTTTTTGCTCAGGTAGTCTTCTATGGCTTTGTTCAGAGCTTGGGCGCCCAGATTGGAGCAATGAAACTTCTGCTTGGGTAATCCCTCGAGTTCATCAGCCACTGAGCGCGGAGTGATTTTCATCGCTTCCTCCAATGTTTTGCCCTTAGCCATCTCGCTCACCATACTGGAAACAGCGATAGCTGCCCCACAGCCAAAGGTTTTGAACTTAACATCCTCGAGGCGGTTGTCCTTGACCTTAATGTAGAAGGTCATCATATCACCGCATACCGGATTACCGACCTCGCCGACCCCATCGGGGTTTTCAATCTCCCCAACATTACGAGGATTTGTAAAGTGGTCCATAACCTTTTCACTATAGACTGGCATGTTACTTGCCTCCTTTAACAGTTTTACTGAACTTGGCGTAAAGCGGCGACATCTGCCGCAGCCTGTCAACAATAGGCGGCATAGTCTCCAGAACATAATCTATATCTTCCTTGGTGTTATCTATGCCCAGGGTAAACAGGATGGAGCCCTGGGCTATTTCGTGAGATAGTCCCATGGCGATGAGCACATGCGACGCTTTAAGCGCACGGGAAGTGCACGCGGACCCGCTGGATACAGCGATGCCTTTGCTATTCAACAGCATAAGCATAGACTCGCCCTCAATGAATTCCACGCAGAAACTGGTATGTCCGGGCAAACGATGCTGCGGGTGTCCGGTGACAACTACACGTTCGATTCTTTTCGGTAGCTCCTTGAGTAGATGGTCACGCAGCGGCGTTAACCTCTTCATTCGGTCTGTCATATGGGTCTTGGCCAGTTCTGCAGCTTTCCCTAAGCCGGCAATAGCCGGGACGTTCTCGGTGCCGGCACGCCGACCATCTTCTTGGATACCACCATCGAGAAGCGGCATAATCCGCATTCCCTTTTTTACCCACAGAGCTCCAACGCCCTTGGGACCGTAGAACTGGTTCCCAGCCAGGCTTAAGGCATCTACTCCCATTTCTGACACATCGACGGGTATGGTCCCGACGGTAGCCACGGCATCCGTATGGAAAGGAATCTTCCGCTCCCTGGTTATCCCGCCTATCTGCTGGATGGGCTCAATAGTACCCACCTCACCGTTGGCATGCATTATGGAGACCAATATTGTATCCTTTCTTATTTGCCGCAATACATCGTCAGGGTCAACCACCCCGTGTTTATCCACCGGTACTTCACTCACCTGGAAGCCCAACTTCTCCAGTGTTCTCGCGGAGTGCAGTACTGAGAAATGCTCAATAGCAGAAACTACCACGTGCTTGCCCTTGTTTTGCTGGGCCAGTGCCAGCCCTTTGACAGCAAAGTTATTACTTTCCGTGCCACTGCCGGTAAAGATAACTTCATCGGCATTAGCGCCGATAAGTGCCGCTACCTGTTCACGGGCTGACCCGATAGCCTCTCGTGCACCGTCTCCCCAATCATGGAGCGATGACGGGTTACCGAAGATATCGCCTAGGTAGGGCATCATCGCCTCACGGACTTCGGGAAGAAGCGGCGTAGTAGCTGCGTTATCCAGATAAACCTTTCTCAAGTCGACACCTCCCTAACTCAGTCTTCCAAACTCAGGGATATAACTGATTACCGTCATCATCCTCAAGGATGATAGCGTTCTCAGGACAGCTTCTGGCTGCCTCCATGAAGCTCTCTTCATCAACAGAGCTGGGGTCAAGAACTACGGCCTTGTTCTGGTCGTCGAGCTTGAAGACAGTGGGCGCGATAGCCACGCAGTTACTGACCCCTATGCATGATTCTCTATCTACCTTCACCTTCATCTTTCACCTTTCGTGTACTGCGCTTCGCTGGTGATTGTGAGCGACGACAATGGCGACTATTCGACATTTGAGGCGCGGGATTTCATCCACAACTTCGACGTGGCGATCTTCCATAGTCATCACTCCCGCTTATTATTATATATCTGCCGACCCATATGAGATAGTATTCTTCGTCCTTCGCTAACCGAGTCTTTGTCCGCCTTATGCGGTCTGAAATACAGCCAGAAACCTTACCAGTGCAATTGCTCTTCTTTACGTAATTATGGAATGAAAGGCAGAGAAGAGAATCAGAAGAGCATGGCATTTTGTGGTCCGGCAAATCATGTGATTCCGGCCCTCCTAAGTTTGCTGCCCGAAAGGCAACTTCTTGCCGGCCAGCAACTCAAGCAGAATCCGCCCGGGTCGCAGATGATCGTTTTGTGATCCTCTGCGACCTGACCCATCTCTGAGTTCAAGCTGCAACCGAATCCTGGAGTCTCATACCTGCTTGATTATCGCCTTCATCTGCTCTACCAGCTTCGGGTCATTAAGCTGTTCATCAGTGTAGACATGCACTTCTTTGGCATGCTTTGCCGTCTGGGCAAACACTTCTTCCTTGGTTTTGCCCCGGGCGACAAAAGGGCAGGTGGGCTCCCCGGCGTCTTTACAAGCTAATGTGTAAGCCATTTTCTACCCCCTTTTTCACTACTATTCTAAAATCTTTGGCAGCCTGAGTCTGCGACTTTTATCACTTCAGGCTTAGGCATAATATGATGTTTCTGTAATCTCTCCCATCGATATTCTGTGACTTCTCCATGACAAGTGTACCATAATCTCAATCAGAGGTGCGTTCATGATGTTGGTCTGTGCCCGGTAGTCTCCCTGGATACTGGCTGGCGGGTAAGTGAATAATGACTCACACAAGACGTGTTTATGAGCCAGCGGAACCAAAGGACGGGACCCGAATACTTGTAGACCGACTATGACCTCGGGGCATCGGTAAGAAGTCACGAAGAGTGGATTCGTGGTACAATGGTGATGCGCCCAGCAGCGAGCTAAGGAGGCGGTTCCATCATGATCCTGCCAGGTGTGATGAGTTCAGCAGGCGCTACTTCGCTGAGCTGGAAGTTAGTCGCGCCGCGTGGAGTTCCCTCGCGGTGCTAGTAGACAGTGGTAATGTGGTGCTACTATGCAGTGCCAGGGATGAACGACATAGCAGTGAAGAAGCGCTACCAGATTATCTTGAGTCAAAGCTTCAGGAGTAGTATCAGTAATGCGGAAATATGATGTCATGGTCATCGGCTCAGGGTGCGGCCTTGGTATTGTCGATGAAGCCCTGGCGCATGGCCTCCGCGTGGCACTGGTGGACAAAGGCCCGTTGGGAGGTACCTGCCCCAATCTGGGCTGTATACCATCCAAGATGCTCATATTCCCTGCTGACAGAATAACCGAGATACAGGAAGCAAGGAAGCTGGGCATCGAAACCGACATAAGAAGTATTGACTTCAAGTCCATTATGGAACGAATGAGAAAGGTTGTACGGGAAAACCAAGAGAATCTGAGGCATGAGCTCTCAAACGCAGACAATCTGGACTTCTATGAAGGCCAAGGACACTTCGTTGATGATTATACTGTCGAGGTCAACAGGGAGAAAGTAAAGGGTGACAAGGTTTTCATCGCCTCGGGCTCACGTCCGCTGATACCGCCAATAAAAGGTCTGGAAAGCGTAGACTATCTTACCAACGAAACGGTGTTGCAACTGACGGAGCGGCCAGAAGATCTCATAATTGTTGGTGGCGGCTACGTTGCGGTGGAATACGGTCATTTCTTTGCCAATATGGGAACCAAGGTGACTATTCTGGAAATGGCAGACCGGCTAGTTCTCTCTGAAGAACCGGAAATAGCAGAGGCGCTGAAGAATGAGATGAGTCGGCGTATGAGTGTGTACACCGGCATCCAAGCTGAAGCAGTGAATAGCAAAGGACACGATGTAATCGTTGTGGCAAGTGATTCAGCGAATGGTGGACGCAAGGAATTCACCGCACAGAGAATCCTGATGGCCGTTGGCAGAAGGTCTAATGCCGACCTGCTCAGAGTCGAGAATACTGGCGTAGAGCTTGATAAGAGAGGCTTCATCAAGGTCGGTGAGTACCTTGAAACCACTAAGAAGAACATATTTGCCGTGGGAGATATCAACGGTCAGCAGATGTTTACGCATGTAGCCAACGTAGAAGCGTCACTGGCTGCCGATAATGCCATCCATGGCAGCAAAACAAAGATGGACTACAGTGCTGCTCCCCACGCTGTATACTCTGACCCCCAGGTTGCATCCGTAGGAATGACCGAAGAAGCTGCCCGAAAAGCACACAAGGTCCTGGTCGGCAAAGCCAGGTATTCAGATGTGGCCCAGGGTGAGGCCATGATGGAGGAAAATGGTTTCGCCAAAGCCATTGTGGAGGCAGACACGGGCAAGATACTAGGTTTTCACATCATCGGTCCCTACGCGCCTATTCTGATTCAGGAAGTCATAAATGCCATGGCATCCGGCGGTGGCATTAACCAGATACAAGCAGGTATGCATATCCATCCCGCTATTACCGAGCTAATACCCAATGTGTTGGGTAACCTGAGTGATAGAGTTTCATGATGACCTGATATTAACCTCGTATCGGCTATCTAAACAATGCCAACTGTCTTATTTGGTTTCTTTCTTCGCCTCGGCGTAGAAGTTCTTGAGCCGTTCTGCCATCTCCCCTAGGCGCTTGTCAACGAGATAGTTAATGGTGCGCCTGGGATAAGTGCCACCTTTCCGCTTCTTGCCTGCAGATACGCCTGTCAGTACTTCGATGCCCTCGTCGATGGTCCTGGCGGAGTAGATGTGGAATCGACCCTGCCTGACCGCCTCAACCACTTCCTCTCGGAGCATGAGATTTCTCAGATTCTGATGGGGTATCAATACTCCCTGGTCACCGCTGAGCCCTTTGGCCTGGCATATCCTAAAGAAGCCCTCTATCTTCTGGTTGACGCCACCGATCGGCTGGATCTCGCCCTTCTGGTTCACTGAACCGGTGACGGCGATGTTTTGCTTTGTTGGTATATCTGAAAGGCTGGAGAGAATAGCGTACAGCTCCGCAGAGGAGGCACTATCTCCTTCCACTCCTTCGTAAGATTGTTCGAAACACAGGCTGGCGGACAGGGACAGCGGCTTGTCCTGGGCATACTTCCAGCCCAGATATCCACTCAGAATCATCACCCCTTTGTTGTGAATCGGACCGCTAAGCTGCGACTCTCGCTCTATGTTGATGACGCCATCACGTCCCAGAAAAGTCTTGGCCGTAATCCTTGACGGCTTGCCAAAAGTGATATCGCCGAGCGAGTAGACGCCCAAGCCGTTGACCTGACCGACCACTTCGCCCTCAGCATCTATCATGATGGTACCGCGATTTATCAAGTCTCGAATTCGTTCATCAATAAGGTTATGCCTGAACAGCCGCTCATCCATAGCTTTCTGCACGTGACTGGCGGAGATGAATTCGGCATTATCCTTCAGGGCCCAGTAGTCGGCTTCCTGGATCCAGTCTTTGATCTGGGCGAATCTCGAAGACAGCCTCTCCTGGTCAGCTACCATCCTGGCGGAATACTCGATGACCTTGGCGACACCGCTGGGATCAAAATGCCTGGCTTCACACTCATCACAACAACCAGAGAGAAAGGCGGCATAAGCCATCATGTTATCTTTGGTGTTTTCAATCTCAGAATCAAAGTCAGCTTTGACCTTGAAGATCTCCCAGAAATCTTCATCGTATAGCGATAGCATCTGGTAAAGCATAGCATCACCGGTGAGTATCACCTTTACCGTTATCGGCATGGGTTCTGGCCGCAGTCCCTGGGGTGCGATGAGCCCGAACTGCTCAGAGGGGTCTTCTATTCGGACCTCTTTGTTTTTGACTGCCCGCTTAAGTGCTGGCCAGACACCAGGATTCATCAGCACATCACTTGTACTGAGTAACAGATAGCCACCATTGGCTTTGCTGAGAGCGCCCGCCTTCAACATGGTGTGGTCGCTCAGGTAGCCGCCGAACAAGAATCGCCGCTCAATCTTGCCGAACATATTGCCGAAATTGGGGTTGCTCTCGACAACCACGGGGGAGCCTTTGGCTTCGCTGTTATCCACAAAGACGTTCACCTGGAACGGAAGGAAAGGATTCCTTCCTCCGACAGCCTGGCTCAGCGGAACTCCCAACATGGGATGTACCGGCTCTTCAGTTCCCTTGAAGAATTCGAGGTTGTCGAGTACATAGGATTTGAGCCCGGTAAGATATCGGGTTATCTTCGGCCAATTAGAGTATTGCTCGAACAATGACGCGAATGAGCCCGAGACAGTATACTCGCCGATGTCTTTGTCCAGCTTCTTCAGTCTCTCCGTGGCCTTCGTTTGTATGCTGGTCGCAGTTTCAAAGTTTGCCTTCAGTTTCTTGAGTAACTCAGCTTGTTTAGACTCGAGTTGTCTCCGCGTGTCTTCGTCGAGAGCAAGGTATTCTTGTTGCTGCATGGGACGGCCCTCTTTCATGGGAATCAAGGCCGGCCCGGAGGGAGTCATCTGGAAGATGAAGCCCTGACGGCGAGCCTCACCAGATATCTCCTCGAACAACTTCTGCTGCTCAGCCTGTACTTCTTCGCTGATCTTTTGTCTCTGGCCTTCATACTCCTCACTGGAGAAGGCTTGCCCCAGCCCTTGGCGGATTTTGTTAAGCAGCGCGGTCATCTCCTCACGGAATGCCTTGCCGTTACCTTGGGGCAGGCTGATTATTCGGGGGCTATCAGGTTCCTTGAAATTGTAGAGGTAGCACCAGTCGTCCAAGTGGAAAGTCTCTCCCCGAGCTTCCTGGTTCTTGATAACTCGTTCAATATAGGCCTTCACCATGCTCGTCTTTCCGGTCCCGGTGGGACCGGAAACATAGATGTTATACCCGGCGTTGGCCATGTTCATACCGAACTCTACTGCCCGCGTTGCTCGCTCCTGGCCAACAAACTCCTGAAGCGGGGCTAAGTCTTTGGTACATTCAAAATCGAACATCTTGGGGTCGCATTCCCAGCGGAGCTTGTCGACCGGTACTTCATAATTCGTTAGTTCCATAGCTTCCTCCTCATAGATATGAAGTGTCCGTCCACGTCGCACCTGTCTGTAGCCAAAACCATTTCGGCAATTCAGGAACGTCGCCGCTTTACAGTTCCTTCACCTCGGTATGTCCGCGTCTACTTGTCTGCCAGGGCGATATCTTCATTTGCCCCTCGCGCATGGGCCGGCTCTTGTAGCACGACAATCCACCGCGTGCACGCCCAGCGCCGCGGTGCAGCTCAATCACGCTCCCCTGAACTGTGTTTCTTAACCATGGGAGTGGGGCTTGGCCGAAGAACCCTCGCAAGCACCCTGACTCTCCCGAGTGGCCACAACAGTTCTGTCTCCGCCACACCTTTGTGAACTGGTCACGAAACATCGGCCTCAGCTTCCTGTGAAGAGGCATGGGCACTGACACATTGGTGAAAAATGCTCTTGCTGTTGGCACATCATAATCTCTTGAAAATGTTACCTGTTCTTCGACAGCCCAGCACGCTGGCAGTAATGGCAGGTATGATCAGTCCTCTGGCGCCTTATCGCCTTGACTCGATACTCTATTTTGATATCGTGATTTCTTTCTGCGATTGCCACAGTCCATGTAGGTTACATAGAGCAGTAGCGTAAATAACTCCGGGTTTGCCAGTCATCATTGAGAAGCTGACCTCATGGTGAGTGTATATCAAACCTTTGTTCGGTCCATCTGCCGACTCTCCGTGGGCGGTGAATTCGAAGTGACCTATCTGGCAGGCAAACTTCTCACCGTCCGGGTGGAAATAGACGGAAATCCAGCGGATGTGATGCTCGGTTGTATTCGGATGAGCTATCTCTTTCCCCAGGGTCACCTTCACCGAAAACAGGTCGCCAGCCTTAACCTGCGCGGGACACTCTATCACTGGAACATGTTTCTCTGTCTTCCAGTCCGCAGTTTGAACAAGCTCTCCAAACTGTTTCATTTCATTCTCCTTCCATTGTTATGTTCAACACGTACTCCTTGATTATGGCTCCTCTATTCAGATGTTTAGTACACACCCGGGTGCTCTGATCATTAATATGGGAGTGCAACTACTTCTAAGCACTTTATCGGCGACACTACCGAAAGCCCACCGGCTTGGACCCGAGCGCCCATGGGTTGCCATAACAATCAGGTCACATCCATACTGCTTCGCGTAGCCAACTATTGCCTCGGCAGGTTTCCAGAGAAGTACCTCTGTACTTACATTGATTCCCTTGGCTGTCAGTGTTTTGGCTATTCTGTCAAGATACCTTTGCGCCTGCTTCTCTTTCTTGCCGAATGCTTCCGGTACAAGTCGCTGACTTGGTGGCTGGATTGAGCCCGTCCAGCCCCCACCTGAGCGAACGACTGCCTCGGTTGAGCCCTCAACTGCTCTATAGCCTTGAACGCGCTCAGTGACACTGACC
>CAZLCQ010000018.1:3149-13222 GCA_964557995.1 uncultured Dehalococcoidales bacterium | reverse complement strand
CTTATCAACTGAGGAAAAGCTTGCTCAGGAGAAATATGCGGGTAGAGGACCCTCGCGCCCATTCCTATCAAAGCAATGGCAAAAGCCAACGGGATAAACGCCGAGGCAGATAGAAAGGCTGCTTTCTGAGCGGTTCTTTCGTTTCTGGCACAAAAAAGACGGGTGTACATATCCGGCCCAACAACGTAGGTCGCTCCCACCAGAATCAGAAGAGACAGAAGCGCTTTCCAATCGAATTGAGAGCTTACCGGAAAGGAGAAGAAGTCCTGAGGGAGAGAGAACCTTAATCCGTCTAATCCTCCTGCCTGAGGAAGGAATAATGCCAATGTCACAAAAACGCCAAGGCAGACTACTACTGCCTGGAAAAGATCAGTGCGAATTACCGAGAGCTGACCTGCTATGACGGTGTAGGCAACAAGAACCACGGTAAAGACGACCATCCAGGAAACGCCCGAACCTATCCCGAAAATGGACAGGATTGTCCCGGCGGCTACAATCTGTCCCGCTACTACCCCTATCCAGGCGATGACAATCAGAATAGAAGCCGCCAGGCCTACCCGGCGGCCGTACTGCTTCTCGACTAGCTCAGGCAGAGTGTAAAGTGCAGCGCCTCTCACCTTTTTGGCGAAGAAAGTCCCTAAAAGGACGAGGCCGATGGAACCAACAAGTAGCCACCAGACACCAGTCAGACCTTGCCCAAACCCTAGGCCCGCCATTCCCACGGTTACTGAGCCTCCTACGGCAGTGGCGACAAAAGACCCAGTGATGAGTGCTGTGTTGGCTTGACGCTGAGCCACAAAGAAACCGTTTTGGGTTCTTGCCTTCTTCCTTGCTCCTAATGCTATGGCTATCATCGCCAGGGAATAAGCCATAACTATTATCAGTTGAATCATATTACTCCATCAGATGGACGCAGTCGCCGGCGAGAACCGTCCTTAAAGAACCGTTTCTGTCTTTCAATATAAGTGCTCCGGTGGAATCAATATCTACCGCCTGCCCTGTCAGTTCCTCACCCAGACTCATTACTGTGACTTCCTTGTTCAGCGTCGCAGACAATTCCTTCCACTCTTTGAGCAGATCTGCTTTCATCAATAAAGGCTGCCATCGCTGTATTTCAATTATCAGCCCGCCTAGAAATCCCTTCCTGGAGATCTCCCGTCCTAGCACCTCTTTCAAGGATGTGGCTGTTTTCTCAAAGCCGGTAGTGGAGTTATTGGCGTTTATGCCTATCCCGATGTTCACGAAGTTCACAACATCCATTTCGGCATCCATTTCCGCCAGTATGCCACACACCTTCTTGCCTGCAGCCAAGACGTCGTTGGGCCATTTCAGTTCGGCCTTCAACCCAAAGAGTTTTCTGATTGTAGTTGCAACGGCAACAGCAACCATCAAGTTTATCCGGGGAGCATATGCAGGACCTATCCTGGGGCGCAAAATTAGAGTGAAGTAAATCCCTCCTTGTGGCGAGAGCCACTGCCGGCTCAATCTGCCCCGCCCGCCGGCCTGGGATTCAGCAATCACGATTGTCCCAGCTCTGGCTCCCTTTCTGGCAAGTTCTCTTGCCACATCCATGGTCGAGCCAATCTCTCGGAAGTGGTGAATTCTTTGCTCTAAATCAGGGAATTCATAGGGGAGCAGTAAATCCGGAGCAGACATCACCCTGTATCCTCTAGGCGATGCCTCTATTACGTAGCCATCTTTCTTCAGGCTACGAATATGTTTCCAGACAGAGACTCTGGAGACGCCAAGCCGCTGAGAAAGCGTCTCGCCAGAGAGATAACCATCACAGTCTCGGAGAGCTTTCAGTATCTGTCCCTTCATTTGGTTACCCTTCACTTTTCAGATGTTAACCGCTGTACCGGTCTTTGTCAATTGCCCACCGTTTGACTATCCCTATTACTTTGCATATCATTACCTTTCATCTCGATACCAAAGTGAAATACAAGAGATATACAGTACTCGCCATTACAACAAGCTTACTCGAAGAGGCAGCCTTGGTTGCGGTTGTGCTCTGGTTGTTGCCAAGGGTCGCGATAAATATCCCTCTCTGGGGTCTCATCCTCATGATGATCGCTCTCGGGGTATATGATTGTATGATCTACCGGCTTGGCAGGAAGGCGCTGGCTAGGAAGCCGATGGTTTCGCTGGACATCGGTAGTAGAGGTCGAACAACTACTCTCATTTCCCCTAAGGGTTATGTTCGGGTTAACGGTGAACTGTGGCAAGCTTCGTCCAGTTCAACCATAGATATCGGCGAGGAAATTGTTGTTATGGGCATAGAAGGGATGACGCTTCTGATAGACCGTGTAGAAAAGGATGATCGTATCCGCGCTGATGCATTTTCTGGCTAATAGAGTCGTCTTCCTATCGACAAAGCTAGAGAAAAGAGGTATCCTTTAGACGCGATGGAGATTACCTGGCTGGGGCATTCCTGTTTTCTGATTAGAGGGAAAGACAAAACCATCATAACTGACCCATGTCATCCTGACTTGGGCTACCGATCAGGCGAACCTGAGGCAGACATAGTGACGGTGAGCCATTCTCATCGTGGACATAGCTACGTCGAAGGTGTCGCCAATGATCCCAGACAAATAAGAACCCCCGGAGAATATGAAATAGGAGGAACCTTAGTCACAGGAATCGCCTCTTTCCACGACAACAAGAAGGGGGAAGTTCGAGGCAAGAATACCATCTACGTTATTGAAATGGACGGCATAACTTTATGTCATCTAGGTGATTTGGGGCATCCTCTGGACTCACGTTTGATAGAGGAAATAGGAGATATAGGCATACTATTTCTGCCGGTGGGCGAGGCGTCTACCATACCAATTGACACGGCTATGGAAATAATAAGGCAATTAGAGCCTCCCATCGTCATCCCCATGCACTACAAAACAGAGGCGTTTACCGGCAATCTGAGTCCTGTAGGCAAATTCCTGGACACAATGAGAATCAAAGACCTGGAAGCAAAGCCCAAGCTTTCAGTTACCGCATCGTCACTGCCCGGCGGCACGCAGACCGTGGTCCTCAGCTACGTGTAAATGCGAAATATCGAGGGCTGGACAGTTTTACAGCTTAGCAGTTTGGTGTTTTTGTCAGCAGTGCTTTGATGCGAGTCTCAGTCAGCCTTAGAATCTGACGGCACAAGCGGGCAGCCGACAGTTACCTACGCCTCTTGGGACTGATCTTCTGTTTCTTGGGACTGCCCTTCTGCTTTTTGAGACCGCCAGCGAAAGCGTCAATATCCATGGCAGCCAAAGTCATGGTTTGAAGCGTACCCCTTGAACCCAGAGCTATCGCGACTTTGGACACTACCTCATTGCTGGGCGCGTCTAGGATGTTTACGAAATCATAGGGTCCCAGTACAGCATACTGAGCCAGGACCTTTGCCCCCATTGCCTCTACTTCTTTGTTGACCTGTTTGATCCTTCCGGGATTTTGCGTGATAGTCTTTCTTCCCTCGTCGGTGAGCGTTGTCAGCATCACAAATTTAGCCATCTTTTACCTCCTCTCTGATGTTTTGCACTTCAAAAACCTCGGGTTAAGCCCCGCTTGTGCCCCCAGAGAAAAGCTGGAGTACCGGTCGGTCAAGAATTGGATTGATTAGCATCGTCGACCCCATTCTGTACTAGTATTATATCATTGCTTGGGCGAATATTTCTCCAGTAACTCCTTTTCCCTCGCCCTCATCTTCCTCTCCTCCCCTGATTCTTCATGGTCGTAGCCCAGGAGATGAAGTATTCCATGGATAACCAGCAGTGCCAGTTCTCTCTGCAATGAATGTCCTTGCTTTTTGGCTTGTACTAGTGCTTGAGGATAGGAGATGATTACCTCTCCCAGGTGAGTTACTCCATCGGGCGGGAGCGCGAACGAAGAGTCAAGTTCCTTCTGTGGAAGCATGTAGAAGGCCAGCACATCCGTAGGCTCATTGACCCCACGATAGTCGCGATTGAGTTGCTTCACTTTCTCCGCATCAGCGAAAACCAGGCTCACCTCGCAAGGAGAAGCCACTTCTTCAGCCTTTAGGACTTGCCGGACTATCTTCCTAACCCAGCGCTTGTCCACCAACACCCGAAATTCACCCTCGGCCTGGATGTCGATTTGTTCATTCACAGTGGCTCACCCGAGAGGGTATCATATCAGGCAATTCAACTGGTTTCAACGAATGTAGTAGAATAACATCGATGGCTGTGACGCCTCTCAGAAAGCAGTATCTCAGAGTCAAACAGAAACACCCCGAAGCTATAGTCTTGTTTCGGCTTGGTGACTTCTATGAGACCTTTGACGAAGATGCCAAGGTCGCTTCGCGAGAACTGGACGTTGTCCTGACCTCCCGGGAGATGGGCAAGGGGCAAAGAGTGCCCATGGCCGGCATACCTCATCACGCTCTGGACAACTATCTGGCCAGGCTCATCAACCGGGGTCACAAGGTAGCTATTTGCGAGCAGCTTACCCCACCAGGCAGTGGGCTGGTGGAAAGGGATGTCATTCGTGTGGTGACGCCTGGAACAGTGGTGGAGCCGAATCTGCTTGCCAGTAAGAGCAACAACTATCTCGCCAGTGTGATCATTGTAGGAGAGGAAGCAGGGATTGCCTACGTTGACATCACTACCAGCGAATTTGCCACCACGCAGCTTCCTGTAGAAAGAGTCACGCCTGAATTGGAACGGCTCCAACCCCGCGAAGTACTACTTCCCGAAGATGCCAATGACTATGCCCAGTTGACGTTCACGATTACCCGACTTGATGACTACTGGTTCGATTTGGAAATAGCCCGGGAAACCTTGCTGCGGCAGTTCGCTGTGGCTAGCCTGGATGGGTATGGCTGTGCCGGCCTTGCTTTAGCCGTAAGGGCCGCTGGCGCCCTGATACATTATGTCAAGGAAACCCAGAAAGAGACCCTGCCCCAGCTAAGCAAACTTGCCACCTACGCTACAGATTCTTTTATGACGCTTGACGGTCAGACCATCCGCAATCTGGAGCTTTTCCAAGGGGGCAGGTGGGGTGAAGCCAGTCACTCACTCCTCTCCATCATTGACCTCACCAAGACGCCCATGGGTGGGAGATTGCTTAGGAACTGGCTGGGACATCCACTTCTGGAGCTCAGCACGTTGAGCCAACGACAGGAGGCGGTCGCCTGGTTCTATGGAAACAGTCTGGCCAGACAGAAGGTCATTTCCCTGTTGGCGGATATTGCTGACCTGGAGAGGCTTGTCAATCGGGTGATGAGTAACAGAGTGGTGCCGCGGGAACTGTTAGGATTTTGCTCTGGTCTGGAGAAGGTGCCCGACTTGAAGGCAGCGATGGCGGACGGGGGCTCCATAATAGACTGGCTGAGTGGTGAACTCAAGCCCTGTCCTGACGTTGTCGACCTGATCGCGAGGGCGATTGCTGACGAACCGGGGAATTTGGAGCAAGGTGGGGTAATAAAGGAAGGTTTTTCGTCTGAGCTGGATGAGATTCGTCGCAATTCCCGACAGGCCAAGCAGTATCTGGCTGGCCTGGAGCAAAGGGAAAGACAACGAACAGGGATCAAATCCCTAAAAGTAGGCTACAACCGGGTATTTGGCTACTATATTGAGGTATCCCGGGCTAATCTCAGCCTGGTTCCTTCAGACTACATTCGTAAGCAGACTTTGGCGGAAGCGGAAAGGTTCTTTACCCCCGAACTTAAAGAGTATGAGTCACTGATTTTGAATGCCCAGGAGAAAATTGCTGACCTCGAATCTGCCATTTTCCGACAACTTTGTGAGCAGATAGGCGCCATGGGTGAGCAGATTTTGGCCGCCGCTGGAGCCATTGCCCGGATTGATGTCCTTTGCAGCCTTGCTGAGACTGCCGCTCGTCGTGATTACATCAAGCCAACGGTGACTTCTGGCGACGCAATTGACATCAAGGGAGGACGACACCCTATTGTCGAACAAAGCATAGGGCAGGATAATTTTGTTCCTAATGACGCTTATCTATGCAATAGGGACAATCAGCTCATTATACTGACAGGCCCCAATATGTCGGGGAAGTCAACCTATCTCAGGCAGGTAGCTTTAATTATACTACTGGCTCAGATAGGCAGCTTTGTCCCTGCTGATTCGGCAGATATTGGAATTATCGACCGCATCTTTACCCGCATCGGTGCACAGGAGGACTTGGCGGCCGGGCAATCCACTTTTATGGTCGAGATGACTGAAGCGGCGAACATCTTGAACAATGCTACTCCGCGCTCCTTCATCATTCTGGACGAGATTGGACGAGGCACATCCACCTATGATGGGCTTTCCATTGCCTGGGCAGTAGTTGAGTTTATCCATAACCACCCTGAGCTGGGAACGAAGACCATTTTTGCCACCCACTATCATGAACTGGTGGATCTGGCCGGTATCCTGCCCAGAGTGAAAAACTTCAACGTAGCGGTGGCGGAGGAAGGAGACAGAGTCATTTTTCTGCATAAGATTGTCCCCGGGGGCACTGGCAGAAGCTACGGTATCCACGTGGCTCAGCTAGCTGGCCTTCCCAAATCGGTAATCGTTCGAGCCCAGGAAGTCCTGGCCGAGCTGGAGAGCAAGGCTCCTAAAGGAGGCAGAGTCCGGGCTCGTAAGGCAGCCCAGCAGATTCCTCTCTTCGCGAAGGGCTCCGAATTGGCCGATGAAATCGCCCGGCTGGACGTTGACTCGATGTCTCCTCTGGAAGCAATTACCAAGCTCTATGAGCTCAAGCGAATGGCTAAGGATGGTAGGGAGTCACCGTAGTTCGGTCATGATTCTCCCTGTCCTCAGTGGGAGCCAGCTAGGGGGAGGGGAACCACACCAGCGCCCTAATCCTCTAGAGTCAAGGGAAAGGAACTTCGCGTGGGAATATGCCGTAGGCCTTATCTATTTGGACTAGCCGGCAGTATTCATTGAGGCATAGCATTCTGGAATTTGCCGTCTGCTTCTGCCTTGATATGAGCCAGGAAATCAATGCATTCCTCGGCTATTCCCGGGGCATCCAGATGATAGAGAGAGCGAAGAAGATCTTGCTTGCCATGGGTTACAAACTCGTCAGGAATGCCCAATCTCTTCACCTTGATACCTGAGGCTTCAGCCTTTTCCAGCAGCTCCAGCACCGCGGCACCAAAGCCGCCGCTAAGGACATTCTCCTCTACGATGAGCATCTTCTTGATATGGCTGGCTACACCCAGAATAAGCTCCGCATCCAAGGGCTTGGCGAACCGGGCATCGAGTACCATGGCATCAATCCCGGCCGGAGCCAGATGTTCCGCCGCCTCCAGAGAAGGAATTAGGGTAGAGCCGATTCCTATTATGACTATATCTTCACCCTGTCTTACTATCTCAGCCTTACCAACGGGAAGCTGGTGGGGCTCTTTTGCCAACGGAAGCCCCGCTGCCTGCCCCCGGGGATAGCGAACCGCTATGGGATGTTCTGTATTGATAGCAGTATAGAGCAGGTCTTGAAGTTCATTCCCGTCCTTAGGTGCACAGATAATCATATTGGGCATCAAACCGAGATAGGACAAGTCAAATGCGCCTTGATGTGTCTTGCCATCCTCTCCGACAATGCCGCTGCGGTCGAGCGCGAAAATGACAGGTAGATCGGGGAGACAAACGTCGTGTAACACCTGGTCAAAGGCGCGCTGCAAGAAAGTGGAATATATAGCGACAACAGGTATGAAGCCCTGGGTAGCTAGACCAGCGGCTAAGGTAACTGCATGCTGTTCAGAGATTCCTACATCGTGAATGCGTTGCGGAAAATCTTTGGCCAAAGAAGACAAGCTGTTGCCTTCAACCATGGCAGCGCTTATTACCACGACTCTGGGATTGTCCCTCAACAGTCTCCCGACTGTCTGAGCAAATATCTGGCTATAAGTGGGCATTGTGGTCAAGCTCGCAGCTTTGGGCGATAAACCGTGAAAGCGAGTGGGATTATCCTCGGCTGGTCTGTAACCCTTGCCCTTCTTAGTCATGACATGGACAATAACCGGCTTGTAGTAATTCCTGGCTTGAGTCAGAACTACTTCCAAGTTAGCAATGTTATGACCATCTATCGGACCAAGGTATGTGAAGCCAAGCTGCTCCCACATCATGGTGGGCATGAGTATTGCCTTCACTCCTTCCCTAAGACGACGCAGTGCCCGGTAGACCTTCTTTCCTCCGGGCAGGGAAGACAGCACCCGGTTTGTCTGTTTCTTAGCCCTTACGTAGCCGCGGGTTGTTCGTACTACATTTAGCCGCCTGGCTATGGCTCCTACTGTGGGGGAAATGGACATGCCATTGTCGTTGAGCACCACAACAAGCCTTGTGCCCAGATGCCCAGCGTGATTCAGCGCTTCGTAAGTCATGCCACAGGTAAGACAGCCGTCGCCAATGACAGCTACCACATTGTGGTCATCACCAGCATGGTCGCGGGCCAGAGCCATGCCCAAAGCCGCTGAAATAGAAGTGCCCCCATGTCCCGTAGTGAAGGGATCATGAAGATTCTCGTCTCTATCAGGAAATCCGGATAGTCCCTGGTATTGGCGAAGTGAGGGAAATTGCTCCCTTCTGCCTGTCAATAGCTTATGAACATAACTCTGGTGTCCGACATCCCAGATTATTTTGTCTTTCGGGCTGTCAAATACCCGGTGCAAGGCAACAGTAAGCTCCACAACTCCCAGATTGGATGCTAAATGGCCTCCGTTTTCGCTTACTCTGCTCACCAATGACTCCCTGAGCTCGGAACAGAGTTCCGCCAGTTCGCTTTGGCCTAGTCCCTTAACATCGCTGGGGCCGTCGATTTTGTCCAGTATATTAGACACTTCACTCTCCCATTCTAGATTATAGCAAATTCCACTCTTAGGCATGCTCCGGAAATCAGGATTGTTGTGCTAAGCTCGACGCAGACGGTTCAATATGCCCTTGAACCCGCCGGCTCTTCCCTTGATGTCAGAATACTTCAACTCGCCCGACACCAGGCCGCACACAGCTCTCCATACTCCATCGCTCCGCTTGAGCATCCCGAAAGCCAAATGAGGGAATCGGACGAAGAACCTTGATAGCACGCGCGCTATTCTCAACTCGGACATTATTTCTCTTTCCACCGCTTCCTGGTAATTCTCCAATTTCACTTTGCCATGAGTTAAGCAGTCTTCGATCACTTGTGCGGCAATTTGGGCACTCAGGATGGCGTAGTAAATCCCCTCTCCCGTTAGCGGGTCGCAGAACCCGGCGGCATCCCCCAGAAGCAAGGCTCTATTCTGCCAAACAAGCTTCCCTTTTGTGCACGTTGGTATCAGGTGCCCACCGGACCTGGCGATGGCATAACTACCAATGTCAAGTGAATCCAGAAACTGTTGATAGTGGATTCGCAGATCCTTTGCCTTGGAGGCATGGCATCCGACTCCGACGGAGAGATGGTCTCGCTTGGGGAATACCCATGCGTAGCCACCGGGAACACATCCCAGGTCCATCTGGGCCCGCGATTTCCGTTTTGACAGCTCCTGCTCAGGCACAAGAATTTCCGACTCTATTGCCGTGAGATATTCGATGCTCTTTCCCATACCCAGTTCTCTTGCCACCGCACCATAGGCACCATCCGCCCCGACCACAAGCCGCGAACGAAAAACGTTGTCAGCAGTAGAAACCTCAAACCAATCACCATACACCTGTACCTGTGTCACCTTCTGCCCATCCATGAGCACAGCTCCAAGTCGCTGTGCCCTCTCAACCAAACAATAGTCGAATACATCACGCATCACGGCATACATCAGCGGTCGATCGTTCCGTCTCAGATAAGGGCTGCCCAGATTGAAAGTGAAGCTAACCTCGTGAATTACGTCTGCTGCCACCTGGGAGATATCGAAATCCAGAAGCCCCGCCGCCTTGCTGGTGACTGCGCCGGCACAGCACTTATAGCGCGGCAAATTCTCTTTTTCCAGAAGTAATGCTCTTATTCCCCTCTTTGCGAGCTCGTAAGCCAGTGTCGCCCCAGATGGACCACCGCCCACAATGGTTACGTCACGGCTTTGTCTCAAGAACGGAAATCCTCATCGGCGAAGTAACGAGAACCTGGCTTCAATTATATCACCTATGTGACGACTA
>CAZLCQ010000018.1:0-3049 GCA_964557995.1 uncultured Dehalococcoidales bacterium | reverse complement strand
TCTCTGCTCGGGAACGAGGGAGGTATTCAGTGCCAGGGCTGTGATCCTGGCTAACGGATTCACACCCAAGCTGCCGAACAAGCTAGGTCTGGGCAGAATCAAGCGTTTTCTTATTGGTGCTCAAGCCGAAATTGAAGCGACAGACATTCATGAATTCGAGGTGCACTTTGGTCAGAGAATAGCCCCAGGTGGGTTTGCCTGGCTTGTGCCAATTTCCTCTGGCAAAGCATACGTTGGCCTTTTGGCATCGTCTCAAGCCAAGCTATACCTACAGAAGTTCGTTAACAGTCTCTTTAGCCAGGGTAGAATAACAAGTCGGAACGCGGGAATCGGGCAGAGGGCTGTCCCCATGGGAACTCTGCCTCGCAGCTACGGAGATCGATTGCTGGTTATTGGTGACGCCGCCGGTCAGGTGAAGCCGACTACCGGTGGTGGAATATGGTTTGGGCATCTTGGTGCTCGTATAGCTGCCGGTGTGCTTGGAGAGGCTCTGGGTAGTGATAACCTAGCCTCTGGCGACCTCTCGCGCTATCAGAAGCAATGGAAGGCCAAAATGGGCAAGGAATTCTCCCGTGGGTACCGCGCTAGATGGGCTTATGCTAGGCTAAGTGACCGCCAAATCGAGGGAGTATTTGACGCTCTGCACTCCAACGGTACGGCTGAGACCTTGCTTGTCTCGGACAACTTCTCTTTCGATTGGCATAGCAGGCTGATTCTGGCAGTCCTTAGACATAGCTCTGCCTACCATTTGCTGAAAGTAAAGCATGTGTTTTCTCGTGGGGTCAAGTCATGAGTCCAACAGACTATCCTCCCCGGCATGTAGCCATAATCATGGATGGCAATGGCCGATGGGCAAAGAAACGCGGCTTACCCAGGCTTGTCGGACACAACGCTGGTGGTGACAATATTCGTCCGGTGGTGAAGGTTTTTGCGGACCATGGAGTGAAATACCTGACGCTCTATATGTTCTCTACCGAGAACTGGAACCGGCCGAGGATAGAGGTTGCCGGCTTACTCAGTCTTCTAGCCAGGAAGATTGACAAGGAAACCCAGGCTTTTCATCGGGAGAATATCCGGCTGGTACATTTAGGCAGACTGGACAGGCTATCTCAGAAATTGAGGGACAAGGTGCTAGGGGCAGTAGAGCTAACCAAGAACAATACCGGACTTACGCTTTGCCTCGCCTTCGACTATGGTGGACGTGACGAGATTGTCCAGGCAGCCAGACGTATCGCCACTGCTGGTATTGCTGACGATAATATAGATGAGTCTGAATTTGTCCGCCATCTATATACCCCTGAAATCCCCGATCCTGATTTGGTCATACGCACTGGAGGTGAAAGTCGTCTGAGCAATTTCCTACTGTGGGAGACTGCTTACAGCGAGCTTTATTTCACTGCGGTGTTATGGCCTGATTTCGGCCGTAAAGAGATCGAGGAAGCGCTTTCTGAATACAAACGGCGCCAGCGGCGCTTTGGCAAGATATGAAGCGCTTGACGACTACCCAATAGTTAACAGAGAAAACGGCTCACAATAGCGATCAGGTTGCTACGTGCCTTCGATTTACGCCCACACTATGCCGAGAGAAATCCGCCGTCAACAGGTATTAGTGCTCCGCGAACATAACTGGACAGATCACTGGCCAGAACCACAGCAATACAGGCCACTTCGTCCGGCTGCCCGCCCCTTCTAAGGGGCAGCCTCGTGCTAAAAGCACTCCGGTTCTTAACAGGCTTAGAATGTAGGTTTCTGCTTTGAACTTGGAGAGTTCCTCAGCTATGGTCCTTAGCCCCCGTCCGTTTATGTCCACAAGTTCAAGGTCCGCGCCTGCCTCAGCAAATATATGGGCCATTGCCTTCCCCATACCAAGTGCCGAGCCAGTTATCAGGGCCTTCTTACCCTTCAGGGAGATGAGTTCAGGAAGAGGTTTTGAGACTCTCATGGCTATACCCTAGACTATTTTAGTATGCGTCACTGAGGGGATTCGAATCCCTGAATGCAAACCACTCACACTAACTTTGGTTTTCCATTCATAATTCATCGTCAGGCTTATCGTGGTATTCAGCGTAGAGTTCAGGTAGGAGCTTGCTCAGGTGCTGAGCTTCAACAGTACAATGTATCTGAAACTTCCTCATGTACTCTTCGGAGAGCATGGAGGATGGGGTGCTTTCATCAAAACAAACCTTCCCTTCCTTCACTCCGTAGCCAATCCATACCCGGGTAAGCTTTTCCATGCCACCCTGAGGGCAGTAACGGGAAAGGGTCAGCCAGAGATATGTACCGGGATAGGCTTTGTGCGGTGGGTTCGGAGAGTGAAAGGATACCCACGAGCGGTCTATCCAGCAGCTCGCTTCCTTCAGTGCCTGCTCTCTCTCCTTGGTGAGACCGTAATCTCTCAGATTGAAAGGATGTCGGAAGAAATAGACCTTTTCCTCTCCCTGGCCCAGGTCAATGGATTCCACCGCGTAAACACCATCGCTCCCATCTTTGCCGTTGACAAAACCATGATCGAAGTGGTCAGGCGGACACCAGATTTTATACTTTAGATTGCCCTTGCCTTCCGGTGTGCCCTTCGGATGGACATTCAGCCAGCGGAACCACCAGCCCAGCATTTCGGGGGTGCAGTTGGGGTAAACCGTGTAGATTGCCATATAGCCCGAGCCGTCATCCATCATGCAATAGCCATACTCTGCTTTGCCGTAGCCGGTGGGTTGCAGCAGGTCCATGAAGTCCTCAGCCTTGATTGCCAGTTCCGCATCAATGGGACAAGCATCAATGAGTTGCTGCTCGCGAGGACCGGGTGGGTAGAGTGGAAGATCATAGTACTTCGCCAGAGGCAGTCTCTTCTCTTCCGGACTAAGTTCAGGTCGGTTCGTGAAAATCATCTTCTTTCTCCTCTTCTTTGGTTAGTTTACTTGATATTGAAGGAAATCGCATCGCCTACAAAGAACCGAAATCGCAGAAGTCCAGACGGCTTATAGCTCTATCACCATCTAACGCCCTGATCCTCAAAGAACACCGCAAGGACCAGGGAAAGATGAGAGAATCT
>CAZLCQ010000017.1:1306-13562 GCA_964557995.1 uncultured Dehalococcoidales bacterium | reverse complement strand
GGTGGAGGAGAAGAAGGCACGGTTGAAGGAGAGTTCCGCGAGGTCTAAGCAATCAATACCAACAGCTAGTTCCTGAAGACCGTGAACGCGAAACCACATTTCGTCCGAGGAGCATGTGATAATGTCTGAGCTAGAGCAATTCGTTATAACCGCCGAAAGAATCTGGCAGAAGGCACGAGAGGAAAAGAGGCTGACTCATAACCCCTCTGATGGGGAATTGAGAAAGCTTGTGGAAAAAGCGCCAGGCGTCAAGAAGACGTTGTACAGGAACTTCGTCGCCCGAAGTGAGCCCACTTCCAGGTCAGCAATGTTCACCAAGAACAGTGTTGACCATCGCTTTGGCGAGGATGAGCTAAGGCTACTGACCCAGTGTGAAGAGGCTCTGGGCAAAGAGAGGTTGATTTCGGTAGACAGAATTGTAGGCAATGAGAGTAGTGACACTACGGTCAGGTTGATCGTCCCGGAGCGGTTTGCCCATGTTGCCTACGGAGGCAGGAACCTGTTTTTACCCCCAAAGGGGGAGGTCAAAGAGCCAACCTACTATATCCTATTCTTCGCTGATGAGGCCTTCGAGGCTAACCAGTCAAAGGCGCTCCCCGAGAAAGATATCACCATCAGATTGGCTATGCTGGATGACGGCAGGTTTGTCAAGATAACCAGAAATGGCAACTATATAGGTGAATACAAAAAGGGAGTGTTCGCCGCCGAGGATTGGGCAGCTAAGACGAGCAGAGGGGGCATCTTCTTGCATGCTGGCTGCCGTGAGGATTACCTTCAATCAGCACACGGGGACTATCGGCTGGCGAGGACGCTACTTGTGGCGCTAAGTGCCAACGGGAAGACAACTACAACCTGTAGAATCCTGGCCAGAAAGGGGAGGGAAAAATCCTGGCTCATTCAGGATGACGGCGGGACTCTCATGCCCGATGGTTCCTTCCACGGATTTGAGGCAGGCGGAATCTTTGTAAAAACAGAGGGCGTTAACCCCGGAGAGCAAACCGAAATATATTACGGACTGCTAAAACCACAAACTGTGTGCGAGAATGTCTACGTGACCGAAGACGGAGATTTCGACTTCTACAATTTAGACAGAACGTCCAACGGCAGGGCAGTGGTACTAAGAAGAGATTTTATGCATGCCAGTCGCTATGTCGACGTAGGTAGGATTGACAATCTGATTCTTATCACCAGAGGGCCCTTGATTCCGGCAATATCAAAGCTGTCCAGGGAGCAAGCGGCGGCCTTGATGGTTCTGGGACAGGCAATGGAATCGTCAGCTGGTGACCCGACCCAGGCCGGGAAAATCAGAAGCGAATTTTTCTATGACCCCTTCGTCGCCGGAGATTTCGCTGAACACGCCAATGTATTTTATGAGATAATAAAGGGTATTCCCCACCTGAACTACTATTTACTAAATACTGGAGGAATCGGGGAAGCAGAATACTACAAAGACATAAGGCTGGAATCTACGATGGCGGTACTCGATTCTCTATTAAGGGGAGGCTTGGAGGACTGGGTGGATTCCCCGACGGGCTTTCGGGTGCCCAAGGCGATAAGATATGTGGACGACGTTTACTCACATCCTGAGAGACTTTACTCCGGAACCGAGTTTGAAGCGAAGCAGCGCGAGCTTAACAGAATTAGGTACGAATCAGTGGAAAACCTGGGAGACTCATTGCATCCTGAGATAAGAAAGGTCCTTGGCAAGCTCGACATCGCGCAATAGGGCTGCAAGTCTCACGTGGTTCGTGTAGAATTTCGGCGTAGTATAACTGTGAATCACCGGGAGGGCAAGAAGTGATGAAGTCAGCTGAGCTTTACGAAAGATTAAAGAAAGAGAAAACAGAACTATCAGAGAAGATAGAACAGTTCAGAGTTCTCGGCCAACCGTCGGCGGAGAGAAAGGAAGGCAGTCCATTTGGCAAGAGGGAGGAAGGAGCCGATGAAGCCTCCGAACTGGAGAAAAGACTAGCCTTGGAAAGAAGGCTCGAAGAATCTCTCAAGGAAGTGGAGCATGCCTTGGAGAAATATGAAGCTGGCACCTACGGACTATGCGATTCCTGCGGCCAACCCATAGAGCGAGCTCGTCTTGAAGCTATACCTCAAGCCAGCCTATGTATGAAATGTAAGGCTCAGCAAGCAAAGGATGCAAAAGGACCAAGATAGTGGATCTCCGACTAAGTTGGAGACCAGCAAAATACCGGATTTCGTGGGTGGAGAATCAAGGGTTTCTTCGGACAGACAGAGACGAAGACTGGGCCTGTTTCTTATTGTTGCTGCTCTGATAGTTACCTTTGACCAGCTAAGCAAGCTGTGGATCAGAGCCCATCTAGCACTGGGAGAATCGCTCCCCCTGACTGATCGCCTGAGTCTGACCTACGTTGGGAATACAGGCTCTGCTTTTGGTTTACTGGCCAACCGAACGTTTCTTCTCATCATCATTGGCATAGCTAGCTTGCTCATTGTCTTGTTGTTCCTCCGTTATCTATCCCAGGTTACCACCCTGAGTATGGTATCCATCGGTTTGATTTGGGGCGGTGCTGTCGGCAATTTCATAGACCGTCTCCGCTTTGGCTATGTCACCGACTTCATATACTTCCGTCTATGGGGCAGCTTCTACTGGCCCGCCTTCAACATCGCTGACGCAGCTATAACGATAGGTGTCGTTGTTCTTATTTATTCCTTCTATAAGTCGGGCATGTTTAGCAAAGAATATGAACGCAACCACGGACCCCAGAATTAAGAAACTGCGATTCAATTCACCCGCTGCTGACGTCCGGCTTGATAAGTATTTAACCCAACTTCTGCCGCAATTCTCACGTGCTTATTTGCAGAGGCTAATTGAGCAGGGCTGCGTTCTGGTCAATGGGTGGAAGGCAAAGGCGAGCCAGAGACTAACCAGGAGCGACAGAGTAACAGTCGAGCTCCCTCCCTTCCCAGGACGTCCTTTGCCTGAACGAATCCCATTGACTGTAATCTATGAAGATGACGATATTATGGTGATAGACAAACCTGCTGGCTTGACGGTTCATCCTGCACCGGGACATCCCAGCCATACCTTAGTCAATGCCATCCTAGCCCACTGCCCCGGTCTGACGATGAACAACGACGTCATGCGCCCGGGCATAGTCCACAGACTCGACAAAGACACGTCGGGCCTGATAGTGATTGCCAAGAGCGACTTTGCCCGGGAATATCTAGTAGCACAGTTCAAGAGTCGCACTGTAAACAAAAGATACCTTGTCCTTGTCAAAGGAAGGCTGTCCCCGGAACAGGGAGTTATCGAGGCACCTATCGGGCGAGACCCTCATCATAGAAGAAGAATGGCAGTAATGGAATCGGGAAAACAGGCTACTACACAGTATCAAGTCCGAAAATACCTCGATAACTACACTCTGGTTGAAGTTAGTCCCGTAACAGGGCGCACACATCAAATCAGAGTACACCTGTCAGCTATCGGCTGTCTGGTTGTCGGTGACCCCACTTACGGAATCAAATCGGCTCATCTTGATAGGCAATTTGTTCATGCCTACCGCCTTGGATTTCGTTTGCCATCGACCAAGCAATACCAGGAATTCGTCTCTCCTTTGCCTGCGGACCTTGAGCAGGCGTTGGAGTGCTTAGCTAGAAGCGACTGAAGGTCTATTCGAATCGCCGGTCAGACAAACGGGCACATTCTTGCATAGGGAGGACTGGTTTGATATGATTAGCAGACTGATATGGACAAGATAGAACTGAAGGTCGCCAACCGCGCGATCCTGGGGAAGAAAGTCAAGCATTTGCGTCGCCAGGGCATTACTCCAGTGCACGTGTTCGGGCATGGCATCGATTCTTTGGCGCTGCAGTGCGACACCAGGGAACTTGAGCGAGTGTTAGGTCAAGCTGGGCAGACAAGGCTTATTAACCTCAAGCTCGCTAAGGAAAAGAAAGCCAGGACTGTCGTAGTTCGTGAATTCGATAGGGACTGGCGCAAGGGACAATTGGTCCACGTTGACTTCTATCAGGTCAAAATGGAGGAAAAGATAAGGCTAGAGGTTCCTGTTGTCTTGCTTGGGGAAGCGCCAGCCTTGAAGTCGAAAGACCACATGCTGGATCATGAGCTGGCGACTTTTACTGTGGAGTGTTTGCCGGCAAAAATCCCCGATAGTATAGAGGTAGATATCAGTTCCCTCACGGAGTTAGATCAGGCAATACGCGTCAAAGATATCACGCTGGACAAAGATATTACCGTTCTCAACAGCCCAGATTTGGTCGTCGCCAAAATCAGTTTCCGAACTGTGGAGAAGGTAGAGGAGAAGCCTGTAGAGGAAGTAGTAGAGGCGGAGGCGGCGGAGGAAGCGGCCGAGGCTCCCGAAGAGGCCGGATCAGAGGAAAGGAAATCAAAAGAAACATAGTCGTCTGACTTGGTCGGCAATTGCCGCCGTATCTATATTCGCATAGTGGATTCACCCAGCTATCAAGGCCTTGATATAATATCCAGAATTAAGTATTAGCTCTCTCCGAGCTGCCTTGCCTAAAGAAAATCCATGGCAAGCAGACGGTGGGCTGCAAAGCCTCGAAGGCATAGAGAGAAATGTCTATGCCTCCCGTGCTTGGAAAGGAGGGAATATGAAGCTTGGTATTTTGGACAGCACCGTTACAGGAACGGTGCTTTTTTGTTGCCAGTTGTTGGCTCTTCAGTACCCCCAAACATCTTGCGAAGCCGGATGGAAAAAGTGGGCAGAAGTAGGGCCACATTAGGGCTTCGCCAATTCATGTCCGAAAGAAGAAGTCAAATGTGAAAGGAGGTCTTTGAAGAAACGATTCTCGTCTAAAATAGCTTCAATTGTATTAGTTCTGATATTGCTGGCAACGGTTTTAGGATGTACCGACGTGGTAGGACCGTCGCCGGAGGTACTAAGGGTAGCCACCACTACCAGCCTTTACGACACCGGCTTGTGGGATGCTCTGGAGGAGCTATTTGAGCCAAAATACAACGCGGACTTGCAGATAACAGCCAAAGGCACCGGTGCTGCTTTGGCATTAGGCGGGAGTGGCGATGTGGATGTGGTTACCGTCCATGACCCCCTTCAAGAGGCAGCATTTATAGACGACGGTTATGCCACTACGGCAGAAGACTTCGGTTCAGAGCGAGTCACCTGGGCTTATAACTATTTCATCATCGTAGGCCCTGAGTCTGACCCCGCAGGCGTTGGTAACTTGACTGGTAGTCTGGCCCCAGAAGAAGCCTTTCAAAGCATCCAGCAGGAGGGGGCGCTGGACCCGGATACAGTTAGATTCGTCTCTCGAGGGGATGAATCGGGAACTCACGGCAAAGAAAAAGCCATCTGGGCGTCAGCAGGCTACAATTATGCAGCGGACATCGAAGGCGCTGGAGCACCCGCTGGCTGGTATCTCGAAGCCGGGACCGGAATGGGGGCAACACTGCAAATAGCTGATGAGCTGATGGCCTACACCCTGACAGACAAGGGAACCTTCCTGGCCTACCAGGGTGACTTGGATTTGGTACCCTTGGTAGAGGCAGGGGATATTATGCTCAATGTCTACACGGTGATGATCTGCAAGAACGGTGTCCACTATGAGATGGCTAACAATCTGGTGAATTTCCTCAGATCGGATGCCATTCAGGCTTTGATCGCCGGATTTCGCGTGCCCGAATACGGAGAACCACTATTCTACCCCTATGATTCAGAGGTTTGTGGCTTACCCTGACTGCGTTGATAAGATTGGCTGCACCGGCAAGTACGAAGCCTGTGCCAGGAAATAGCGTGTTAAAGCGGCTGGGAAGAATTGAACGAAATATGGGACGGCGTTACCAAAGCCATAGAGCTCCTGATATCCCTTGACCCGGAAGTGCTGGAGATAGCCGGGAGGTCCTTGAGGATTTCAGGGTCAGCCTGCCTTATGGCCTCTCTGATCTGCATACCGTTGGGGAGCGCGATACACTTCCATCACTTCCGTGGGAAGAGGGTCCTGATAAATATCATCCAGACGCTGTTTAGCGTGCCCACTGTTCTTGTTGGCTTGTTTGTTCTTCTGCTATTCTCCCGGGCCGGACCCCTGGGTTCCTTCGGCATACTCTTTACTCCTCCTGTTATGGCGATTGGCCAGATGCTGTTGATCATTCCCTTATTGCTTGGCTTGACCATTTCCGCATTGAGTGGTGTGAGTAAGGAGCTTGTGGATACCGCTAGCTCACTTGGTGCTAGCGGGTTTCAGACCGCCTGGCTTGTGCTGAGGGAAGCAAGGTATGCTGTGCTGGCAGCTGTGATACTGGGTTTTGCCAGAGCCATATCGGAGATCGGATGTGCTCTAATGGTCGGTGGAAATATCAGGGGAGCCACCAGGGTCATTACTACAACAATGTCGTTAGAGGCATCCAAAGGCGAGTTAGCGTTGGCAATAGCGCTGGGTATTATTCTGTTGTTCCTGGCACTTATCATCAACATCGTCTTGAATAGGTTGCAGCAGAGGTGATTATGTCCTTAATAGAAGTGACTGGCTTAACGCATAGCTACAGTGAACGAGAGGTACTACAAGACTTAAACGTGAGCATCGGCAGGGGCGAAGTTTTCGCTCTGATTGGCCCGACCGGAGCAGGTAAGACAACCCTTCTACGAATTATGGACCTGCTGGAAGTGCCTGGCGCAGGGGAAATCTATTTTGACGGCAAATGCATCCCACGGTCGGGGAAACAAAGACTGGAGATACGTCGTCGGATGTCATTCATACAGCAGAAACCTCAGGTATTTAATTTGAGCGTCTATGACAACATTGCCTGTGGCTTGAGGTGGAGGCGAGAGAGGAAGAACAAGATTGCTGAGAAAGTTGACCATATCGTGGAACTGGTGGGACTAGAAGGCTATAAGAACAGAAACGCCCGGACGCTTTCCGGCGGTGAGGCGCAGAGAGTAGCTTTGGCTAGATCTCTGGTGCTCGAGCCTGAGGTGCTATTATTGGACGAACCGACAGCTAACCTTGACCCCGTTTCCACTGAGAAGATCGAGCGATTAATTTCATATGTTGCCAGGCAACGCAACACCACTATGATAATGGCAACGCATGTTATGTCTCAAGGGCAGCAACTCGCTGACAGGATAGGGATGCTTCTCAATGGCCGACTTGTCCAGACTGGCAACGCCACCGACATATTCCATTCACCCCAAAACGAAGAGGTAGCTCATTTTGTCGGTATGGAGAACGTCATAGAAGGTGTAATAAGCGAAAGCAACGAAGGTATAGTCACGGTAAATATGGATAGCAACGGCCTGCAGGCGGTTTCCAACTACCCCGCGGGCAAGGAAGTATATGCTTGCATCAGGCCTGAAGATATCACATTACTGATAGCTGATGACTATCAGCGGAAAGCCGTCAGGAGTTCAGCCAGAAATTCCTTCCAGGGTAAGGTCGGCCGAGTAGCCACCATTGGACCGCTTAGCCGCGTGGAATTGGATTGCGGCTTTCGTCTGGTAGCTTTGGTCACCAAGATGTCAGCAGAGGAAATGGATTTACAGGTGGGCAGGGAAGTCTACGCCACTTTCAAAGCTACGGGGGTGCATATTATGGAAAGGAAACCAGGTTGATGATCAACATCTTGGATGATCTTATCTCCAGCTTGAGTGGAGACAGCGTAGTCCACCAGGTACATACGTGTGTCTTCTGGACAGCAGTGCTGAGCAAGCACTGCGGTCTGGCCTCGACTTTCCATGAACGACATCCAGAGCATAGGCCGGTGAGAAATTCAGGCAACTTAACCGAGCTATCGGCGTTAGAGCTGGCACAGTACGCCAGGTCGGATAATGTTCTGGAAGCATCTATCGGAATGGCAGCCATCAATTCGCTGATTGATATTGATGAAGCCACATGTGTTGGGGAGAATGCCTTTGATGTTCTGGCGCGGCATGGTAGAGATGCGAAGGTGGCTGTAGTAGGTCACTTCCCGTGGATTCCAAGGCTGCGAGAGATAGCGAGGACGCTTTGGGTTATCGAGCAAAGACCCCAAGAGGGAGATTTGCCGGCAGAAGCAGCAGAAGAGTTACTACCTCAAGCTGACGTAGTTGGCCTGACGGGCACTTCATTCGAGAATCACACCGTCGACAGGTTGCTAGACTTGAGTAAGAATAGCTTCGTTGTCATCCTGGGGCCCACCACACCTTTGTCGGCGGTTCTGTTTGATTATGGTGTGGATATGCTAGCTGGAGTGAAGGTAGTCGAACCTGATAAGACGATTCGTTCCATCAGCCAGGGTGCCATGTTCAGACAGGTGGAAGGGGTGCGGCTTGTAACCATGGCTAAGGAGAGAAAGAATGACAGGACCTGTTGATTCCTTCGGACGGAGCATAGATTACCTCCGAATTTCAGTCACCGATCGATGCAACCTGCGGTGCATCTATTGCATGCCACCCGAAGGTGTCCCGCACATATCCCATAACGAGATCCTTTCCTACGAGGAGATTCAGGCTGTTGTCCAGGTGGCGGCACAACTGGGCGTCCGCAAAATAAGACTCACGGGTGGCGAGCCTCTGATCCGGGCTGACTTTCCCGAGCTCGTTAAAATGCTTTCTCAAATAGAGGGAATTCAAGAGCTGTCTTTGACGACAAACGGCGCGCTTCTGAAGGATTATGCGCAGGCGCTCAAGCAAGCGGGCTTGTCTAGAGTCAACGTGAGTTTGGACACGCTGAGAGCCAATAGATTCCAATATATAACCCGTCTGGGAGAATTGAAAGATGTCCTTGCGGGCATCAAGGCAGCAAGGGAGGTTGGGTTCAGACCGGTCAAGATAAATACGGTAGTCATGCGCGGCATAAACGATGATGAGATACTGGATTTCGCCAGGATGACCTATAAGGATGGATGGCATGTCCGATTCATCGAGCTTATGCCCTTCAAGGGCGCAGCAGAGTCTGTACCTTCCGTCGAATTGCAGCAACATATCAGTTCGCTGGGCAGGCTTGAGCCCTGTGTATCCATAAATGGCAACGGGCCTGCTGTGTACTACCGTTTGGCCGGGGCCAAGGGCACTATAGGCTTCATCAGTCCGCTCACCGAGATATCTTTTTGCTCCCGCTGCAACCGTATACGCCTTACCCCAGACGGCAAGCTACGACCTTGTCTTCTAGGGGACGACAAGATTGACCTGAGAATGCCCCTACGCAATAATGCCTCGATGGAAGAGCTAAAACGCCTGATTCTAAAGGCGGTTGCTTCTAAGCCTGAGCATCATCATTTGAAGGACACAAATGACAGGCCGGCGGAGCGAAAAATGTCACAGATCGGAGGTTGAGAATGGAGTCAGGGCAAATTCACATGATAGACGTCACCGAGAAAGCAGACACTGGACGCGAGGCGGTAGCCAGAGGCAAGGTGCAGATGAAGCCCGCCACACTGGATCTTATCCGCAAAGGGAAACTGGAGAAAGGAGACGTCTTGGCCGCAGCAAAAACGGCCGGAATCCTTGCCGCCAAAGAGACTCACCGTCTCATACCGCTGTGTCACCCGCTCCAGCTCACCCACATTTCCGTTGATTTTCATCTGCCCAAAAGTGGTCGAGCGATTGACTCTAGCAAGTGCTCGGTGGAGATCACCGCCAGCGCCAAGGGGATAGGGAAGACAGGATTCGAAATGGAAGCGCTGGTAGCTGTGGCTGTAGCTGCTCTGACCATATATGATATGTGCAAGGCAGCGGACAAAAGCATGACCATTGGAGAGATTCGTCTGGTGAGGAAGAGCGGTGGTAAGAGCGGGCTTTATCTAGCCGATTAGATCCTCCAGCACCATCTTGACCACTCTGGGAATTGCCTTCTCCACCTCAGGCGTGCATTTCTCGCTGAAGGTAGTGATATCCTTGGCTTCTACAGCGAATACAGTGATTTCCTTGGGCATTACTAGATCGAGCATCTTCCCCAGTTCAAGAGCAGTAACTAGATTTATTTGATGAGGTGAGGAAACGCGTTTGGCGAAGGAAAAATCTTCGGGCTGCATACGATATATCTGGCCTGCTTTCCCTTCCTTGGTTTGTATAGCATCAACGATGATAACCCTGTCGTAGCCTAGAATAGAATCTAGCAGGCTAAGGCCAGCTGCGCTTGTCTCAGACACAGCTACTTGAGGGTCGTTGAGATTCTTCCCTACTTCGTGCGCCACCTCAATCCCCACGCCGTCATCAGACAAAATAGGATTCCCGATCCCCAAAACCAGGGCTTTCATTGTGATCTGCGAAAACCTGTTATTAGATTCCCTGGCTCAGCCTCTTAACCTCGTTGCCCTCGGCATCGTAGACGGTCACTTCCAGGGGCAACTGTCCGGGGAGAGAGTGCGTAGCACAGGCCAGGCAGAGGTCATAGGGGCGCCAAGCCATCTCAATGCGGTTAAGCAAACCTTCAGTTATCTCTTTGCCAGGTTTTATGAGAGCCTCGGCTGCTTTCTTAACCGACATATAGAAAGCGGCATAGTTATTGGTAGTGCCCACGATCAGGTTACACTTCTTTATCACACCTCTTTCGTCAGTTATGTAGTGATGTGTAAGAGTACCTCGCGGCGCCTCAACAATACCCACTCCCTCATCGGGCTTTGCCGTAGGAATAGTGCGGATGTCGGTGCTGGTTATCTCCGGATCCTTAACAAGTTCCAACATTCTTTCAGCGGCGTAAAGAAGCTCAATCAGGCGTGCCCAGTGGGTTGCCAGAGTGAAGTGTGCTGGTTTGCCACCGAGCGTGGAATACATCCTTTCATATTCTGCCTGGGCTAAAGGAGTGGCCATGCCATCGGCAGCATTCAGCCGCGACAAAGGTGTGGCTCGATAAACTCCACTATCTTTGCCGTCAACAAAACCCTTCCAGCCAACCTTCTTAAGATAGGGAAACTTCAAGTATGTCCAGGGCTCGACATGTTCCGCAAGATGGTTCACATAGTCTCGGGGGGCGTACTTGATGAATTCCTTGCCCTCAGGGTCAACTACACGGACCTTGCCATCATAGAAGTTGACTTTGTTGTTTTCATCAACCAGGCCCATATAGTAAGTTCTGTGGGTGAAGGCATCGCTCAGGATCATGTCCAGGTACTCTTTGTTCTTGAGCACAACATCGTCAAACACCTTGAGCGATAACTTGCCGAACTCGACGGACGCCTTGGCGATTTCTTCTATCTTTGCTCTTTCTTCTTCATTGATGGCTTTGCTGACACCGCCAGGCAGTCCAAAGCAGGGGTGTATAGGACGGCCACCAATCGTCTGAATGACCCAGTGATTGTCATGGCGGGTTTTAATTACAGCACCACCCAGCTCCAACCCTACCTTGCCGATTACCCCAAGGATGTTGCGCTCGGCAGGAGGAGCGTCCGGCCCCATAACAAAATCGGGGCCAGCAAGGATGTAGAAGTGGGTGGTATGGTCAGTTACGTAGAAGGAGCTGTAAAAGAGTTCGCGAAGTTTCTTGGCAGCGCTGGTTGGTTCGACGTGAAACAGGTCATCTAGGGCTTTGGTTGATGCCATGTGATGCGCCTCCGGGCAGACTCCACAGATACGCTGGGTTATCTGGGGCATATCCTCGGCCGCGCGTCCTTCGGAGAATTTCTCAAATCCCCTGAGCTCAGGAACCTGGAAGTAGACATTGGCTACACTACCATCGTCTTTGAGGAAGATGGCGATTTTACCATGGCCTTCAAGTCGGGTAACGGGATCTATCATTATTTTCTTCATTGTATTCTCGCCCTCCTAAGCAGTGAATCCGGAAGACTATAGCGATAGAAAGTGCCTGCCGGGTCAGGAATAT
The DNA here is from genome assembly GCA_964557995.1 of uncultured Dehalococcoidales bacterium. Classification (GTDB taxonomy): domain Bacteria; phylum Chloroflexota; class Dehalococcoidia; order GIF9; family AB-539-J10; genus RBG-13-51-36. The sequence goes on along the minus strand of CAZLCQ010000017.1, from coordinate 1,793 downwards.
CATCAATTATCTTCTGAATCTCGTCGGGGTCATTAGAGTCAACGATAGATGAGAGAGCACTCAAGAAATGAGCCCCTTGGTCAACTACTCCGTCCACTGGCCCATAACAACCGGTGCAGGGCATATTCGCTTGAGGACAAAGAGCACCACAGCCGCCTCGAGTAGCTATGCCATAGCACAATAGCCCCTGCTCAAGCAGACATTTCTCCGGGTCAGGGATTATTTCGTAGGGCCTATAGAACTTCTTGACCTTCTTCTCTTCTTTCTTACGGGTACACTCATCACAAACAGCTTTCACTGAATGACTTATGACAGTGCCTTTCGGCGGTAACTTGCCCGTGATTAAAGCTTCGAGTGCAAGCCAAGTAGTCTTCTCCTCCGGGGGGCAACCGGGGACGAAATAATCAACATCCACGGTTTGGCCTAGGGTCTTAACTGTATCGTAGAACTCAGGAAGCTCCAGTTCGCCCTCAGGTACCTTGACTTT
>CAZLCQ010000017.1:0-1206 GCA_964557995.1 uncultured Dehalococcoidales bacterium | reverse complement strand
GGCCAGAACACGATGTCGGCAACTTCAGCCAGCTTCAAAATCTTGTCGCCTATTGCTAGAGTGGCAATTTCGCAGCCGCCACAACTAGCCGCCCAGTAAAGAGCTACCTTGAGTTTAGCCATGCTTTACCTCCTTAGAACTTTGCTTTGAATTACCTAATGAAGTCGGCCCAAGGTTTCTTACCGCTTGAGTAAAACTATTAGTCATCTCAGCGAATTTCGCTCCTTCGGACGCGGAAACCCACTCCAGCCGAACTCTCTCTTCCTCTAACCCAAGCTGCGTCAACATCTTTTTCAATAGCGGGATGCGACGCATAGTCTTGTAATTTCCTTCAATGTAATGGCAGTCGCCAGGATGGCAACCGAGGACTAATACTCCATCAGCACCAATACTAAGCGCCTTAATCACAAAGAGGGGATTCACTCTGCCGCTGCACATCACTCTGATTACCCTTACATTGGGAGAATGCTGTATTCTTGAAGTGCCAGCCAGGTCTGCACCGGCATACGAACACCAGTTGCAGCAAAAAGCTATTATCTTGGGTTCAAAGCTGTCCATCTATCTTCTAATTAAAGAAAAAGGGCAGTCCTGATCCACCCTTTCCTGCGAACCTGACGACGCAAGCTTGTAATGATAGCACGCCTTCGCAAAGAAAACAACACTCCGAATATCCATGTCAGCTACAATTTCCCAGCCAGGCATCCATATCAGTAGCTGCCCTGCGGGCTGCTCCCATAGCACTTATTACCGTAGCAGCACCAGTGACTATATCCCCACCAGCCCAAACTTTGTCCTTCTTCGTCTTGCCCGTAATCTCATCAGCCACGACTGTACCATACTTGGTTGTCTCCAAATCAGGAGTTGTTTTAGCAATGATGGGATTGGGACGAGTGCCCAAGGCAGGAATTGCCATATCTACATCCAAAATGAACTCACTGCCTGCCTTTACTATCGGACGTCTCCTACCGCTGTCGTCCGGTTCCCCAAGCTCCATCTCAACGCACTGCATAGATTTCACCGAGGCGTGATCATCAGGTGTTATCGCTGTAGGAAGCGTCAGTAGCTTGAAGATGACTCCCTCCTCCTTGGCATTTTCTCTTTCTTCCATTCTAGCCGGCATCTCAGCTTCCGTGCGACGGTAGACAATGTAGACCTCCTCAGCACCAAGCCTCACTGCCCACCTGGCCGCATCCATAGCCACATTGC
>CAZLCQ010000016.1:0-14057 GCA_964557995.1 uncultured Dehalococcoidales bacterium | reverse complement strand
CGTCTGACTGGCAGTCAGAAGGTAGTGGGTTCGAATCCCATCAGCTCCACCAATCCCCACAGAACAAGCTGCTCAACAGACGTCTCTCAGTCTGGTGGGTTTATCGATGGGCAGCCCAGACCACTACGCTCTTATCCCCTAGCCAGCTATTCCCTGGAGATGACGCCAATCGATTCTATTTCGACCAGGTACTCGGGTTTGCCCAACTGTACGCCCAAAACAGAACTGACCGGGGGATTGTCTATCAAGAATGGAGCATACTTCTGATAATATGCCAACTCGGTACGCCGCATGGCAGGATAGTCGTTCAGATCCTTCAACATGATGAGGTTCTTGACCAGATTGTTCATTGAACTGCCGGCTTCTTCCAAAGCGCGGCGAATTTTCCGCAAAGCAATATCCATCTGTTCCTCGAATACCATGGTCTCTACTCTGGCTGTCTCATCGTTGGCTCCCTGGCAGCCGGAGATGAAGATCAAGTTGCCGACCACAACTGACCGGGAGAATTTCCCAGCCTCAGCCGGGACATTCGGGTAGCTCAATTTCCTGCCCGCCCAGTATTCAGGGAAGTGAATTACCTTGTGGTCCATATGCTTCCTCCTTTTGAAAGGCTTGCCATATTATAGCAACACAAGCTAAGACTCCTATCTGCATCTTCCTGACCTTTTCCTCAATTGCGGCACCGTCTTCCTGGGAATGAAATCGATTCAAAGGAGAATGCACAAACTAGGCGTGAGAATACGCTTGATCGATCCTAGAAAGCAATTGACACTTCACCTGGCACGAAAGAAAGGTGTTGGAGTATGGCTGCAACCCTACTGAAGTCGACGGATAGTCATAACATACTGGGTTGGAATCCCCACAGCTTCGCCAGCCTTTTCTAGATTTGATTACCACGGGGTGAAATGGAGAGGATTTTTGTACAAGAACGACCGTTGGATCGATCACCCTTGCTCTGGCTCAATCAGACCGTAATCGCCATCACCACGGCGGTATAGCAGGTTGAGCCTATCAGTATCGGCATCCATGAAGAGAAAGAAATTATGTCCGAGAAGCTCCATCTGATTTATGGCTTCATCCACGGCCATGGGCTTGACCAAGAAGCGTTTAGTCTTGACCACTCTCTTGGGAGCCTCGATTTCCTCCTCCTCAACGGCAGCTCCTTGCCGCGCAAAAGAAACGCCCCTGCCTTTATCATACAGTTTGGCTTTGTGTCGCTCGATTCGCTTGGAAAGCACATCCACTACCTTGTCAACGGCTGCCCGCACATCCTTAGACTTCTCCTGAGCTCTAATTAAGACACCTTTGCTGTCAAGGGTAACCTGGACAGTGAATCGCTGCTGAGGCAGCTTGGCGCCTTCCTGAGAAATCTCCACCCAGCCCTCGTCGATGATGGGTAAGTAACGGCCTAGTTTGTCAACCTTCTTCTCAACATATGCCCGTATTGTTTCAGAGATCTTCACATTATTCTTACCGACAACCTGTAGCTTCATCTCTCCTCCTTCAGTTACGAATCTCCCTTGCCAATGTCAGGCCCCAAACAGATGTAGCGCCCCTGTCCTTGAGAGCTGCCGCACAGGACTCCAGTGTGGCTCCCGAGGTACACACATCGTCTATGAGGATAATATGTTTACCACTTGCCCTTTCATCACGGCACACGAAAGCATCGGTCACATTCCTGCGCCGCTCCTCTACATCGACTGCCCTCACCTGAGGTTGAGACTGCCTAACCCTAATGAGGCAATCTTCAATCATTGGCAAGCCAATGCGCCTGCCCAATTCTCCGGCGAGAAGACCGGACTGATTATAACCCCTCTCTCTCAACCGTCGGGAATGAAGAGGAACGCTGACCAAAGCTTCGCCAGGCAGGGGATTCTCCTTTAGATAGTCAGCCAACAACTCAGCCAGACAAGGAGAGATTGCCTTCAGACTCCGATACTTTAGCTCATGAATGGATTTCCGCACTGCCCCGTCAAATCTGAATGGAGAACGGATGCCGTCAATCTCAGTCGGTCTTTGCCAGCAGTTTGGACATACAATGCCGCTAGCCTGAGGTCTGCCACAGCGGGGGCAAAAGGGAGCCGTTAGTCTTGGTAGTTCTTCCAGACAATCAGGGCAGAGAAAACTCCCTAATCTCCCACAACCAACACATCGGCGCGGGAAAAAGGAGTCAACCGCCACCTCAATCAGTCTGCCTAGACGAAGCACATCCTCTATTAAGGAGTATATTCTCGGCGTGCGCGGGTATGAAGCTCTCCACTAAGAATAGGCTCATCGAGGTATATTTCGCCGTTCCTGATTTTCAAATTGTATCCGCAATCAGGACGGGTACACACCCAGGCCTTGTAGTGAATCGGCGCCCCCTGACTACCAAAGTCAGACAGAGGCACCAGATCCCCCTTTCCGCATTTCTGGCACTTTGGGAATGAACCGGTTTCCAAGTTCCACCTCCACAGTTGATTTATTTGTTAGTCCAAACTACTAAGTATATACTACCGGAAATCCGTTTGCAAGACTATTTTCACCGACAGGTCAAATTCTCTTTGATTGTCTTGAGCGCTTACTGAGGGCCTAATCCAACTACGGACAGGCAGGTATAGATGGCCCCGGCCGGCGTCAGCTGGCTCCTCATTAACTTGATAGCCTCGACTTCAACATGATACTTGCCTTCAAAAGTGGCAGAGCCCACCAGTTCGCCAAATCTTCCTCTCTCAGATGTCGACGCTCCTTCTCTGACCCGGGCCACAGTCAAATGTGGCACAAAGGAGCGTTCCTCCCTGGCAAATCCCAGGGCGGCAAGTGCAGAATCGATGTTTTGCTGTAATGTGGACAACTTGTCCAATTCCCCACCGACACCAACCCAGACAACCCGGACCTGCTTCAGACTGGGGAAAGCCCCCAAGCCCGAAATCTCCAAAAAGAAAGGAGAAAGCCCCTGTGCAGCCTTTTTCATAGCTTCAGTTGTCTCTGTCACTCGCTTAGAAGGAATATTGCCCAGAAACTTCAAGGTCAGGTGAATCCCCCCGGGGTCCACCCATTTGACAAACCTGTGTTCGTCTCTCTCCAATTCTCTTCTCAGGCTGGCTAATCCTTTCTTAGCCTCCTCAGGCAGCTCAATAGCAACAAAGGAACGGATTTGCTCGGGAATACGTGACACTTCTACCCCTCTGTCCATTTTTGCCCCGGCCTCAATCCTCTCCCCCTAGGGCAGCGACATCATACTCTATGGCTGGTGTTCATTTCGTACTCGAAAGAGGGATCAGCCTTTCTTCTATTTCGCCTTCTTATTGTCCTTCTTCGGCTTCTTGATGTTCTTTCTTCCTTTGGTCCCCATTTCTTGCCTCCTCTGTTATTCAAGTACTGGTGCTGTGTTGCGCTGCTGCTCTTTCGTCACAGTATAGCAGTTTTTGGGCGTTAGCCCCGAGGATCTTGACCTTATCTTCCTCAGGAAGTCGCGCAGATTGCACCTGGACAAGCACACGGTTCTGGTGCATGAGGGGATAGTCCGTGCCGAAAAGGATTCTATCACTGCCGATCATGTGACTCACTTGTTCAAAAACCTCGGGCTTGTACAGGAAAACGGTGGCTGCAGTATCAAAGAAGACGTTGGCCAGAGCCCTGGCTACTTCAGGCATTAGAGCATAAAAAGGCAACCCACCACCCCAGTGAGCACAAACAAGCCTCAGATTTGGAAAGGCAGTGATAAACGAGTAGAGAATGTCAGGGGTAATACCGCCCTTGCCAGAGTATTCATGCCCCACCGGCTCAGAAGAGTGGGTCAGAAGGACCAAGTCGTGCTTCAGTGCAGCATCAACCACAGGCTTCATTGTTATCTCGTCAGTGAGGTCGAAGACCTGTACATCCGACCTCAATTCGCCAATCCCCTTAGCCCCGGCTCTGGCACACCGCTCTATCTCGGCTATGGCAGCATCTTCGGCCCGCGGCTGAATAGCACAGAAGCCGACGAGACGTCCTGGATAGCGCGATACTGAATCCAGAATGTAATCGTTGGTTTTCACACAGAGTTCATGGCTCACCCAACCGATGTTAAGAACAACGGACAAATCAATGCCGGCTTCATCCATGCTGGCAATCAATTCTTCTGCGGTGGCTAGCCTGGCTTTCGGCTCAGAATAAAGCAAGGAAAAGCAAGCATCGCGCTCCATATACTCGTCACGCCTTTCCTTCAGCCAGGGGGGGAATATATGGGTATGAAAATCTACGATCACAGACCGCATTATACCTTTTTCTGGTGTTCGTAGTATGGGGTGATATAATGCCAACCAATACTACGGAGATGTAGACTACTAATCTCGAGGAACAAGAGATGTTAAGCATCCGGGCCGTCAAGAAAGATACCCTCTACAACGTCATGCTCCAGCAGATGTATAGCCTCAACTACGTGTGGATGAGGATCGAAGGTCTTATCCAGCAGAGAGCTCCAGGAGTATACGGGAGCGAGGAATACTATCAGCTTTTTGAAGACTATGGGGCAGAGGAAGCCAAGCGGTTGCTCAAAGTTCTGGGTTTTCCGAGAAGGGAAATCAAAGACCTGACGAGGTTTTTGAAATACTCGCACTGGGCTATTTTTGAGAATATCGAAATAGCGGGACTGACTGCAGACCATTTCATAATGCGCACGCTCGATTGCTCGGCGCAGCGTGCCGCCAAGAGATGGGGCCTGGACTACTATGATTGCGGAGCCGGGGGCTTGCGGATTCGGAACGGCTTCTTCAAGGGCATTAACCACAGGGCAAGAGTCCAGAGGATTTTTACACCACCTGAAGCCGGACCTGAAGGTAGACCTGCTATCGCCTCTTGCGAGTGGTTGATTTCGTTAGAGTGACACACTTCATAGCAGAGAAAAACGGAGTTGACTCCTTCCACTCTTGACAGCGGAGGAGGAAGTGGCATAATAATGCTATACGGTTGGGAGTCTGGGGAAACCGAAATCATACTCGCTGAAGGGACGAAGCATTACAAAGGAGACGGACATGAAGAACAGATTGACTGCAATTGCTCTAATCACAGCTCTACTATGTATGGGTGTAGGCAGCAGTGTCGCTTGCACCACCCCGGTGACCGAGTATCACCTAACTATCGACAGTACGGATGGTGGTGACGTCTCCAAGCCTGGAGAAGGTAGGTTTTCCTATTGCCCACAACAGGGTGAGAGAGTTGTCCTGGTGGCGGTTCCATATCCTGGCTATCAGTTTGTCAACTGGACTGGCAATGTGGGCACCATCGCGGATGTCAATGCCGTAGTAACCACCATCACTGTAAACGATGACTATTCTATAACAGCCAACTTCGCCAAACCATACAGCCTCACCATCTCCAGCACAGAAGGGGGATCGGTAACCACTCCCGGAGAGGGGACTTTTGTCTATGACAAAGGTGATGTGGTGAAACTGGTGGCCGCTCCAGATACCGGCTACGGGTTTGTAAACTGGACCGGCGATGTGGGCACTATTACCAATGTCAACGCTGCCTCAACCACCATCACCATGAATGGTGACTACTCCCTGACGGCTAACTTTCAAGAACTGGCGGAGTACGACCTTACGACCTCCAGCACCACTGGTGGCTCCGTCACAGTACCCGGGGAAGGGACTTTCACATATTACGATGGCACGGTGGTCGATCTGGTGGCAACGGCGAATAGTGGCTACTACTTCATCAACTGGACTGGCGATGTGGGCACCATTGCCAATGTCGACGCTCCCACAACCACCGTCACCATGAACGACAATTATTCCGTAACCGCCAACTTTGAGCAGATACCCCCAGGGAAAGTCGCCCTTACCACCTCCAGCACGGCTGGTGGCTCGGTAACCACCCCTGGTGAAGGGGCTTTTCTATATAACGTTGGGACAGCGCTTAGCCTGGTGGCTGAAGCTGAAGAGGGCTATCGCTTTGTAAACTGGACCGGCGATGTGGGCACTATTACCAATGTCAACGCTGCCTCAACCACCATCACCATGAATGGTGACTACTCCCTGACGGCTAACTTTCAAGAACTGGCGGAGTACGACCTTACGACCTCCAGCACCACTGGTGGCTCCGTCACAGTACCCGGGGAAGGGACTTTCACATATTACGATGGCACGGTGGTCGATCTGGTGGCAACGGCGAATAGTGGCTACTACTTCATCAACTGGACTGGCGATGTGGGCACCATTGCCAATGTCGACGCTCCCACAACCACCGTCACCATGAACGACAATTATTCCGTAACCGCCAACTTTGAGCAGATACCCCCAGGGAAAGTCGCCCTTACCACCTCCAGCACGGCTGGTGGCTCGGTAACCACCCCTGGTGAAGGGGCTTTTCTATATAACGTTGGGACAGCGCTTAGCCTGGTGGCTGAAGCTGAAGAGGGCTATCGCTTTGTAAACTGGACCGGTGATGTGGGCACTATTGCCAATGTCAACGCTGCCTCAACCACCATCACCATGAATAGTGACTATTCCATAACGGCCAATTTTGTCAGAATCGTTACAAAGTATGATCTCACCATCTCGAGCACGGATGGCGGGTCGGTAATCGTTCCTGGAGAGGGAACGTTTACATTCGACGAAGGAACCGTGGTTAGCCTGGTGGCCGAGACTGCTGGTACCTGCTGGCTGTTTGTCGACTGGACTGGCGATGTGGGCACCGTTGCTGATGTCAATGCTGCCGCAACCACTATTATGATGAATGGCGACTACACTATCACCGCTCATTTCGTTGACCCTTAGTTTCTTTGACCGCCCTTGTAGCTGTGGTTGATGAAGGCTACCGGTTAAACGAGTTGACCGGCGATGCAGGTACCGTAGCCGAGATCAACACTGCCATCACCGTAAACGTTGACTACTCCGCAAGAGCTGACTTTGTCGGGCAGTTCAGCTGCGGATGACTGGCCACTTGACTTGACCTTGCTACCTCGCCATTAGTTCGAACAAGCAACCTATCGGCATCGGCCCTCCGCTTTCGTCACTCATAATGCGCTGACTATTTGCCAAACGCAGATGAACTTACGGGGAAGTCTGGGAAAAGACTCAACGTCATCAGGGTGATATAATAGCATCGTGGTGTGATGCAGCAGCACCGCAAGCGACAGGTTTCGAGAAAACCGAATTCTGCAAAGTGAAGACACCTGACCGCGCAAGAACGGTTTGCCAGTATGCGGTTAGGCGTGCAAGAATGGGCACGTGGAGCCTGGCAGGCACAAAGTTGATGGTATAGCGAGCCAGCTTGGCTACTTCCTCGGCGTCGCCACTAGCCAAGCTAGACAAATGATGGCAAGGATGACTAGGTCAAGAGCCCGGAAATACTTCCCGGCAGTGATAACACTGATGATGGTTCTAGGATTATGTGCCTCAGGAGGTTCGCTAGGCTGTGGGGGGGATCCGGTGGTCGTCCTCCCTGATGCCGGCCTGCAGGCTGCCATCAGGGAAGCCTTGAATAAGCCACAGGGAGACATCTATGCCTCGGAGCTTGCCTGGCTGAAGGAACTGGATGCTGCTCACAGAGGCATCCAGGATCTTAGCGGGCTAGAGTATTGCACAAACCTGGAAGCGCTGGGGCTTTGGGATAACCAGATAAGCGATATATCCCTGCTTGCTAACCTGGCCGGCCTGACAGGACTGACTCTTCCAGATAACCAGATAAGCGACTTGTCCCCTCTTGCCGACCTCACTAAACTGATACAGCTGTCTCTTGCCGCAAATCAGATAACCGATATATCGCCGCTTGCTAACCTCACCAATCTGACGTGGCTGGGCATTGAGTCCAACCAGATAGACGATATATCGCCACTTACTGACCTCACCAGCCTGACATCGCTCGGCCTTTATGCAAACAACATAAGCAATGTATTTCCCCTTATCAACCTCACCAACCTAACGTTGCTGTCTCTCGGGCAGAACCAGATAGGCAATATTGCCCCCCTTGCTAACCTCACTAACCTGGAAATTCTGTCTCTTGGGACGAACCAGATAAGCAATATTGCCCCTCTTGCTAACCTTACCAGCCTGACGGGGCTCGGTCTCGGGGATAACCAGATAAATGATATATCTCCCCTTGCTAACCTACCTAACCTGACAAATCTGTCTCTCTGGACGAACCAGGTAAACGATATATCGCCCCTTGCTAGCCTCGCTAACCTGGCAACTCTGTATCTTGAGGAGAACCAGATAAGCAATATATACCCTCTTGCTAGCTTAACCAACCTGACAAGGCTGTGGCTTGAGGATAACCAAATAAGCGATATCTCCGCCCTTGATGGCCTAACTGGCCTGACAGAGCTCAGTCTCGGGACAAACCAAGTAAGTGACATATCTCACCTTTCCAGCCTTGGTGATCTGAAGCGGCTCATACTTGACCATAACCAGATAACCGACATAAGTTCACTGTCAAACCTCACCAATTTAACCGTCATCTGGCTCGATAGCAATAATATTACCGACGTATCACCGCTTTCTGGTTTAACCAGACTTGGCGAAGTTGAGCAAGATTCGTGGCTGGATCGAAGAGAGGAGATAGCAGTCTGCCTTGGTCTCCGCGACAATCAGATAGCTACCATCGAAGCGCTGGTGAACAATGAGGGGCTTTCAGTAGCGGACGGGATTGACCTTCGAGGTAACCCGTTAAGCACTGAGTCTCTCAGCACATACCTGCCTCAACTTGAGGAAAGAGGCGTGAATGTCCTCTATGATGCTTAGGAATTGCGCCTAGCACCACGCTGCGTCATGGCCGCCACAGCAGGCTTGCTAGTGCGAGGCTCAACAGTCATATCTCAACTGTTCCGCCTTCGCCGGGCAGGATGATGTCTATCCTGCTGTCGCCCAAATTATCCAGGTAAAACTCTGGCTTCTCCGAGTGCACTGGGATAAGCGTTCTGGGTTGAATCTCACGGACAACGCGCAGCAAGTCGGGACCACAAGCATGCCCCGAAGCGTGCACCCCTCTCTCTTCCTCCGGTATTTCCCACTTCCCCTTCCTTTCCACAGGGAGCCCGAATCCACGCAGTCCGAAGCGCTCCAGCCAGTGGTGCAAACGCCAGAAGTCCATCTCTTGCTCCTCGTTGTGAGGTTCGCTGGAGCTAAACACATACAGGCTCCCCGCCCGGGGTTGTATGCTGGGCAGCTCATTCAAGTCCCAGAAGCTAAAGCACAGGATGAAATCGCTCTGGTTGGAGGCAACATCCTTAGCCAGAACAACCTTGCCAGAGTATTCCTCGTAGGTCTTCTTCAACCACTGAGCGGGGCTCTTACTGGCAGTCGTTTCTTGATATAAGACAATAGCGCTCTCTTCAGCAATGTCCGGTATTTCCGGTTCGAGAAGGCGCATGGTTTTCAGAAGATAGGCATCCCTGGGCAAAATAGCCAACTTTCTTTTCGTGTCCTTGGCAATCTTTAGAAAGGTAAGCAAACGGTCTACATCCCGGGCGGGGAAATCAGCAACGACCAGGCCACGGGCGTCATTAATGGCTTTGAGGGCATTTTCGTATACTTCCTGTTCGGAAATGTTAGTGTTTTTGTCTACATTCGTACCTTCCAGGATCAATGCTTTGGGATGCAGCCGACTTGCCTCCTCCACAAATGCCTCGGTGAGACTAGCCCGCTTGCCATGAAGCCGCAGGTCACCGCTGTAAACCAGCCAACCAGAACTTGTCTCGATGCCCCAGGCACAAGCGCCAGGGATAGAGTGATCTACCGGAAAGCAACGCAGATTAAAGCTACATGTGCCGATATCATCCAACGACTGTGAATCAAGCTTCTTCCGTCGGATAACCTGTCTCCAGAATCTTTCGGCATCCTCGTTTAGCCTCGACCTGTCAGCAATGCAGAAGCGACGTTGCCGATCGCCGCTGCTGCTGGCAACGTAAGCCCCTTGCTTCCACCCCTTCAGGCATTCTTCCACCCTGGGGGTAAAGTAGCATACCTGTTGGTCGAAATCTGCCCTTCCTGAGTCCTGTACGGCTTTGGCGATGAAGGCTGTGGTCGCCGTGGAATATACCGGGATGTCTTCTCTCAAAAAAGATATGTGGCCGGAATGGTCAAGATGGGCGTGGCTCAACAAGACTCCGCCTATATCTTCAAGTCTGCGATAATGCTCGGCTTGCCGAATTTGCTGCCACAGGTTGCCTGTCTCCAGGTCAGTACGGTAAATGCCTTCAAGGTGGGGAAGCAACCCCATTACCAGCAGGTCGAGAAGCCCGGCTCCGGCTCTGGGTTTCAGGTATTCTTCGTAGTAAGTTCGATACTTACTATAAGGGTAGCCAAAGTCCAGGAAAAGCTTTCGTTCATGATCTTCCAGCAGAATTTTGTTGCCTCCGATTTCCCTGATGCCACCGTAGAACGTAAGCTTGACCATGCCGTCACCAGAACCGAAAAGCGTTCCCGGCAACTATCGTACCATATTCACTATCGAAACTCGAAACAAGAAAAGGCTGGACACAATGTTGGTAGTGATAAGCACAGGGTTTTCCAGTATACTTACAGGAATGGACAGGATGTTCCTGGTGGATAAGCCTGAAGGGCTTACCTCTTCCCGGGTGGTAGAACGGATAAGGAAGAAATTCAATGTGAAGGCTGGTCACACAGGGACATTGGACCCTCTGGCAACTGGCCTCCTGGTTGTTCTCACTGGTAAGTTCACGAAGAACGCATCCTCATTCCTCAAGCTGGACAAGGCCTACGAAGTCGAGGTAGTTCTCGGCATCGAGACAGACACCTTTGACTGTGAAGGAACTGTTTTGCGGCGACAGGATGCCCAAGTAACCAGAGAACAATTGGAGAAGGTCATGAAGGAATTCTCTGGCGAAATCTGGCAGACTCCACCATCATATTCGGCAAAGAAAATAGCGGGACGAAAAGCTTATCAGCTAGCCAGAAAGGGCATAAGCGTAGACATACCACCAAATAAGGTAAGCATTTATTCTCTGGAGCTCAGAGAGTTCCAGTTTCCGTATTTCACCATTGCTTGCGAGGTGTCTTCGGGATTCTACGTCAGAAGCCTGGCCCATGATATCGGAGAGAAACTCGGGGTGGGCGCTACCGTGGTGCATGTTCGCCGTACCAGAGTGGGCCATTACCGCGTGGAACAGGCTAAACGACTGGAGGATATTCTCGGCTACAAATAGAGAAACACCGCTTCTCAGCGCCGGCGGTAAACTCGGGCAAACTTTCGCGTCAAAGAGCACAGATTTTGCATTGGCCTATCATTGATTGGTCATACTCACCATGATACAATGTCGCCAGAGTGACTACCGAGAAAGAGAAAGCAGTCGAACTGGCCATAGACCAAATCGAGAGGCAATATGGCAAAGGTTCGATTATGAAGCTAGGCGAGGTTCCTGCCAGAGTACCTGGAGATGCTATTCCCACCGGGGCACTGTCTCTCGACCTGGCTCTGGGAATAGGTGGCATACCCAGAGGGCGGGTTACGGAGATATTCGGTTCTGAGGCTTCCGGTAAAACTACACTCGCCCAGCACATAATCGCTGAAGCTCAAAAAACCGGTGGCATTGCAGCATATATTGATGTCGAGCATGCCTTTGACCCCAGATATGCTGCTAACTGTGGTGTCAACCTGCGCAATCTGTATGTCTCCCAACCTGACACCGGCGAGCAAGCTCTGGAAATCACGGAAACATTGGTGAGGAGCAGCGGTGTAGACGTGATAGTCGTGGACAGCGTAGCCGCTCTGGCGCCCAAAGCCGAGATAGAAGGCGAGATGGGCGATGCTCACGTTGGTTTGCAGGCACGACTGATGTCCCAGGCACTGAGGAAGCTGAGTGCCGCTATCAGCAAGTCCAAAACAGCCGTCGTTTTTATTAACCAGCTGCGGGAGAAGGTAGGCGTTTTCTTCGGTAATCCCGAGGTAACCCCCGGGGGCAGGGCTCTGAAGTTCTATAGTTCCGTGAGAATAGACTTGAGGCGAGGTGAGTCCATCAAGCAGGGCACAGAGACGGTAGGCTCAAGGGTCAAAGCGCGGGTGGTCAAGAATAAGGTGGCTCCTCCCTTTCGCAGTGCCGAATTTGATATTATGTTCAACTACGGGATCAGCAAAGAGGGAAACCTTGTTGACCTTGGGGTATCAACCGGCTTGGTAAAGAAGGCCGGTGCCTTCTTTGCTTACGCCGATACGAAACTGGGGCAGGGCAGGGAAAATGCTAAGGATTACCTGAAGCAGCATCCTGAACTGGCTGCACAACTGGAAGAGAAAGTAAGAGCATCAAAGTCCATTCCCAGCATCTCTCTCGGAGAAGGTTCAGAAGCCATCTCACAAGAAGTTTGACATAATTCAGAGACGGGCCGGTTGACAGATCGTAGCTCCTTGCAGGATTGTCTTGATGCAGCCTACCGCTTTCTCAGTTATCGCCCTCGCAGTGAAGGGGAAATCACACAATGGCTTCGCAAACGCGGTTTTGCCAATGAAGTGACCGAGACAGCAATCACCAAACTCAGAGAACAAAACTTGAGCGATGACCTTGCCTTCGCACAATTCTGGAAGGATAACCGCCTATCTTTCAGACCCAAGAGCAAGAGGTTGATAGCAAGGGAATTGAGAGATAAGAAAGTAGACGCAGAAATCATTGAACAGGTGACCGAGGACATAGATGATGAAGCGATTGCTTATAAGCTGGGCTCCAGTCGGCTGCCGTCCCTCGCTCATTTGGATTATCCGGACTTTTACCGACGTCTCTCAAGTTACCTTGTTTACCGTGGTTTTAGTTACGAAATCATAAAGTATACCGCGGCTCTTGTCTGGCGGGAAAGGGAACAAAGCTAAGATGATAGATTGGGGATTAGTGGCGGAAATTGCTGGCGGCGGTTTTGGCTCTACTCTCCTTGTCTTGGTGATTCTAAGCATTGTAATCTGGCTGATAGGGTTTGTGATGCGAAGAAGAGGTCGAAAGGCTGAGGATGAATCTGAATGACTGGGATATAAGTTAAGATGTTCGGCCTATATGAGATGGCTTTCGGAGGGCTAACCTGGGGCAATATCCTTATGCTCCTCATCGGAGGTGGACTGATCTATCTTGGCGTGGCCAGGAAGATGGAGCCTATCTTATTAGTACCCATAGGTATAGGCGTAATTTTGGTTAACATACCTTTCGCTGGCCTAATGGTTTATGCCGCAGCAGAACCCGGTGTTATCCCGCTGCCTGCATCAGGTGGCCTGAAGGAGATAGCTGAAGGGAAGATAGGACTCTTGAACTTGCTTTACCATTATGGATTAGGGAGCGAAGTAATTCCCTTGCTTATCTTTCTCGGAGTTGGTGCCCTGTCGGACTTCTCACCGGCAATATCTCGCCCCTCGTCTTTCTTGTTTGGGGCTACAGCCCAGCTGGGGGTATTTATTGTATTTCTTATTGCCTATCTTACAGGATGGTTCACCATAAACGAAGCTGTCTGTGTCGGCATTATCGGAGGCTCCGACGGTCCCCCTACGGTATATCTTACCGTAGCCAAAGCACCTCAATTGCTGGGCCCTATCACACTAGTAGCTTACTCTTACATGGCCATGGTGCCCATACTCCAGCCACCGGTAATAAGATTGCTCACCACAAAGAAGGAGCGGGCGATATATATGAAGCCTCAGACACGAGAGGTTTCCAGGTTAGAGAAGATCATATTTCCTATCGCGGTCATTGTAGTTGCCGGTCTGTTCGTCCCTGCTTGCTTACCACTTGTTGGCATGCTCATGTTTGGCAACTTGCTTTCCGTTACCGGCGTTACTGACAGATTAGCGGCATCGGCAGGTAGCGTATTTGTAGATGTGCTAACATTCCTGTTAGGTCTGACTGTTGGGGCGTTAATGCCCGCGATAGTATTTTTGAATCCCAAGACACTAATGATTATCGGCCTCGCCGTTGTAGCTTTCGCTTTTGGTACTGCCGGAGGAATTTGGGCAGTACAGATAGCCAATCTATTCCGCAAGGAGAAGATTAACCCTTTGATTGGTGCTGCCGGTGTCTCCGCTATTCCCATGGCGGCTAGAGTGACTCAGCTAGAGGGGCAAAAAGCCAACCCAAGAAATTTCTTATTAATGCACGCTATGGGTCC
>CAZLCQ010000015.1:12347-14278 GCA_964557995.1 uncultured Dehalococcoidales bacterium | reverse complement strand
GAGGCAGACTTAGAGTGTTGACGAAGCCGTCTTTGCATGGATATACGCCCTGGGGGAGGATCATCATTCTGACCGCATCACGTGGTGGCGGCCAGCGGGTGGTAATTACACCGGCGCAGGCATAGCCAAGCAGGTAGATTATCCGTCTATCCGTGCTTCCCGCTTGGGTCTCCATGATCGAAACATCTACATGCTGTCCGACTCCCTGGGATTGAGCGGAGAACAACCCTCCCATAGTGGAAACAGCAGCTACTGTCCCTGCCTGATACTGGGTGACGTTTCCTCCGAGTTTCAATGGTTCTCTCCCCGCTGTGCCTGTGGAGTACATTTCGCCGCCCATGGCATACTCAACGATCTCAGATGCCTTAAAGTCGCGGTAGGGGCCGGTCTGCCCAAAGCTCGATATCGAGGTCATTAGCAGCTTTGGGTTTATCTGTTCCAGGGTTTCGTAATCCAAGCCCAGGCTGGGCATGACATGGGGCCTGAAGCTTTCCACGAGGATGTCGGCATCTTTTGCCAGTTCCTTGAGGATCTTCTTCCCCTTGGCGCTTTTCAGGTTAAGGGTGATCCCTTTCTTGTTGGTATTGAGATGGAGGAACAGGCCGCTCTTCTCGGGGTGTGGATCGTCCTTAAAGAAAGGGCCCATTCTTCTGGCGGGTTCTCCCTCACCGGGTTTCTCGACCTTGATCACTTCAGCCCCATAGTCGGCGAGAAGTTTGGTGCAGTATGGGCCGGCGATGTGCCAGGTCAAATCCAAAACCTTGACATCTGATAGAGCTTGCTCAGACATAATGTTCCCCCTGGAGGTTATTGAAAACCGAAATCGAATTATTGTTGTTTGCTGGTATGTACATGATTGGGCTTACAGGAGCCCTATTTGAGCTGCTTCGATAGTTCAGGCTGACTTGACCTCAGGTGACAATGCTATGGTGTCGGGCAGATCTGAGTCTTAACGATTCTTGGTAGCGAATACTATAGCAGGAGAGCGGATATTGTGCAATACGCTAGATATCGCACTACGTCCGCTGCGGACGGGGCTGATTTGGAACTTTCTTGTGGGGCTAACCTTTTAGCGACTTTTTCGTTTTAATAAGCGTACACCAAAAACAAGATTGGAGGGCGAAAGTCATGAAAAAGGTGTTATTGAGAATGGCGGTGGCGATGCTGGCGATAATGGTAGCTATTTCAGGTCTGGGGATAGCTGTCGCGCAGGAAGGTCAAGATGGTGCTGAGGTGCCGGTTCTGGCAGTTGATGCGCCGAATGTCGTTCAGGTTGATGAATCGGTGACCATTACCGTCACGGAAAGGTCGAGTGGTATAGCGGTTGAGGGGGCCAGCGTGTATGCCCTAAGTTGGCCCAAACCGGGGTTATCTGACACGAATAGCATAATTGCTCCGCAGGGCTACTCATGTGAGTTTCTGGGCATAACGACGGGTGGTGGTAACATAACGCATGCTTTCGATAGAGTAGGGGGATTACTTATTGTTGCTACCAAGGAAGGCTATGGCCCGGGACTGGCGCGGCTGACAGTGAAGCCTAATCTGATAGGAGGGCTTGCGATCAAGGCTGACCCCAGAAGGGCTGACGTAGGTGAGGAGGTAACCTTCACGGCAAATACTAGAGGCAGCGAAACTACTGTTGAGGGCGTGGCACTCTATGCCCTGTCGAGGGGCTCTATCGGACCCATTCCCATGCTTTTGCCGCAGACGGATGTTCAAAACCTCTCATTTAGTGAGACGGTGGTTGACAGTGGGGAATATCTGGGGGCAACCAATGAGTTTGGAGAATTGAAGTATCAATTCTCGGAGGCAGGGATATACCTTATTGCAGGTATCGAGGATGGATATGTGCCTGGTATCACCTTCGTATTTGTTGGGCAGTTCCATGGGCTGAGGCAGATGTTGACACAGTTTGGCCAATTTGGTGAGTG
>CAZLCQ010000015.1:8512-12247 GCA_964557995.1 uncultured Dehalococcoidales bacterium | reverse complement strand
TTGGCCAATTTGGTGAGTGTCTTGGTTTGAAAGAGCTATCGCCGCAACTGAACCAGCTACGTGAGCGGATTCACGAGGGCCTTGGGTTGGAAGAGCTATCGCCGCAACTGAACCAGCTGCGTGAGCGGATTCACGAGGGCCTTTGTTTGGAAGAGCTATCGCCGCGGCTGAACCAACTACGTGAGCGGTTTAACGAGGGCCTGCGGCAGTTTGGAAGAGGTAGCTAACACCTTTTGAATGTAGGGTTTGTGCTAGATCATGGTTTACCTGCACTCCTTCCCTGGGTTATACTGGCAGCCAGCGACTTTAGGAAAGGAATCGCAGGTGCGAGACGAGGAAGTCTTAGTCGAAGGTCTGAAGAAACGTGACCCTGATATCTGGGCTAGGCTCTATGAGGAGTACTTTCCGAAGATATATCGTTACATTGTCCTGAGGGTGCAGAACAGAACGGAGGCAGAGGACTTGGCAGAACAGGTGTTCCTCAAAGCTCTCGAATCCAGCCCATCTTTCAAATGGCGCGGAGCACCTGTATCGTCCTGGTTATTCCGCATAGCGCGTAATCAGGTTATTGATTACTGGCGAACGGACAAGTCAAAGAGGATGTTGCCGGTGGATGAGTCACTGATAAGCGGCGCAATTGAGCCAGAGGAAGCGGCGGAACGAAACTCAGATATACAACTTATGATTCAAGCGGTAGGGCAGCTTACCCAGGCGCAGCGGGATGTGATTGAGTTGCGATTTGCGGGGGAGTTATCAACTGCTGAGGTGGCTAAGATATTGGGGAAGAGCCAGGGGGCGGTAAAGGTCATGCAGCACAGTGCCTTGTCATCGCTACGTAGAAAGCTCTCCGACTGGGGGCAATGATGAACAGGGGTTTTGATGATATTCTAGATGCCTGCCTCGATCGTATCACGCGGAAAGGTGATAGCATCGAGCAATGCCTGGAAAGCTATCCTGAGCAAGCAGGTGAACTTGAGCCGCTTCTCAGAGCGGCCCTATCTGTCAAAGACGTGTCTTCAATTGAGCCGCGGACGGAGTTTCAGCGAATGGCTAAGGCCCGGTTGCTCTCGGCGGTTGCTGCGAAGAAAGAGAAAGAGGGAAGACGTCGTTTGCCACTCTGGAACTGGCAGCAGCGCTGGGCTGTGGCTTTAGCCGTGGTTCTGGCACTCGTCATGATGGGAGGGGGCACTGTAGCAGCGTCAACAAATAGCTTGCCCGGAGATGTGCTCTACCCGGTGAAAACAACAACTGAGAGGGTGCAGGCGTTTTTCACCTTTGGGAAGGAGGCCAAGGCCAACCTGTACATGAGATTCGCTGAGCGTAGGATTGTGGAGATTGAGGCATTGGCTGAGAGAGCGCGTAATATTCCCGAGTCAGTTCTAAGTGTGATGAACGCTGAAACAGACCGAGCGATTGCGCTGGCGAATCAGAATGGGTCGTTTAACAAAGAGACCATTGCGAGACTAATAAGGTTGACTACCGATCAGAAGATGATGTTGGCAAGAATGGGAGAGATAGCTTCACTTGAAGTCAAATTAAGATTTCAAGAAGCACTTCGTCGAGCTGTGGACGCGTATGGTCGAGCGGTGGTTCTTAGGGAAAGGATTCACAAATGGCAAAACATGGAGATAGCACCAGCGCCTAATGAGTCCTTGCCAGTGGAAGACGAAGTCATGATACAGCCGGGCTATCGGCTGAGCAAGACCGAGATGGGTATCTAGGCCGTTAGGCGTCTCATTGCTTGGTGGTTATTATGATTCGCCGGATGGAAGGGGCGTCCTCTGATTGTCGACTTGGGACAATCTTCTCGGCGTCGGGGTATTCCTCTGATACCGTCTCCACTTCTGGTAAGTCACCGATGACCTTTAAAAGTGGAGTAGGGCTGTCCATAACGATTCTAATCGTGATACCCTTTTCTACTGAGCCTCCCAGATTGAGAACGTCTACGTGGGGAGCCTCTTTCAAGAGTTTATGGAGTTGCAACATTCGGTCTAAAGCTACAGGGGGCGGGAGTGCTAGCTCCACAGTGCCGTCGAAAAGATCAGGGTTTTCCCCCACTGTTTTCTCTGGGTCAGATGTGTGTTGCTCCTGTGGCTCTTTGCCTGTTGATTCAGGCTGCACGTTTCCGCTGACTTCTTCATAAGCGACCTCGACTAATGTGCTGTCTTCTCCCGTTGATATGACTGGCGGACTTTCGAAGAGTTCCAAAAGGGACAACAATTTCTGATGAATGCTCTCGAATACCTCTTCTAGTTCATCTTTTTTTAGCTCGCTGGCTTTCTTCGCTAGTAGCTGTTCAGTCTCTTGTTTGATGACCTGGGCACTTTCCTCTGTCTTTTCCTTTGCGTTATTTAAAATATCCTGCACCTGCTGCTCAGCTGCTCGCTTAGCTTCAGCGATAAGTCGTTTGGTCTCACTCTGGTCTGTGTGTTTGAGTGCCATCAGTTTCTGCTCCGTGAGCTCAATGCGACCCTGAGTCTCCTGTTGCGATGCAGAGATTATTCCCTTTCCCCTCTCTTGAGCCCTGAGTTCAGCTTCAGCTATGATTCTATCTGCCTCAATCCTGGCCTTTTCCTCAGCATATGAGATAATGCTGTTGGCTTTGGCCTTTGCTTTTTCCTCTATTTCAGTCTTTATGATCTTTGCCTGCTTGGCAGCCTCGACTACGGTCCTCTCAGCGAACCTTGTGAGAGAATCAAGATTCTCCAGTTTGTCACTGTCAAACTCGGCTGAGTTCCCGTTTGTGTGAGCAGTAAGGAAATCCAGGGGGTTCGACGTGCTCTCATCAGCATCGATCGTATGACTATTCGGGAGGTGCGTTTCGGGGAGTTTATAGGGGTGATCAAGTTTTCGTACTATGCTGCCGTATTGTTCCGCTAGCCTGTTAACCAGGGTATCTAAATGCTCAAGTCTCCTGGCGAAGTTGCCATATTGGTTTGTCAGGCTATCAACAAATGAGTATACTTCCGTTTCATCTAGTCCATTATCGACTATCTTGAACTTGCGTCCCCAAAGCTCCTTTTCCCTTTCCATAATGGTTAACATCCTACATTGCGGGCTACTTTGATTGTGATGGAGTTTAATCTAATTGGCAATGAGATTTTAGTACTTGGTGTGCTAGTAATTTGGTTACGTTACTATCGAGGCGATTGGGTGGCAGGACATCATTTGGGGCCTAAGTGGCTGAGGTAAAAGAGGGAGAGGCTCTGCGGTAGTCATTATATTGGATTCGGTTTGGCAGCAATTGTGGAGGCTGTTTAACGCAACGGTATTGGTAGCGTATCGAATCTATTTTTGGGTAGTTACCACTATTCTCTTGACGCGTGGTTTATCTCCAGCCTGTTGGGCAGTCGCCGCCTTATCGGATCCCTGTTGTGGATCCGAAACCTTATCAACTTCGGGTAGATCACCCAGTATCTTGAGGAGCGGTATTGGGCTATCCAAAAAGATCCTGATCGTAATCCCTTTGTCTCGAGAGACTCCGAGATTCATCACTTCTATTTGAGGAATATGCCTCAGGTTCTTGTGCAGTTGCAGCATTCGGTCTAAACCTACTGGAGGCGGAATTGCCAGCTCTATGGTGCCTTGGTACAGGGCCTGGCTTACCTCTTCAGCTTGCTGCTCTTGGGCTTCTTCTGTTGTCGCCTCTGCCGGTTCAGTTGAGGTGGCCTCTGCTACAGCTTCCTCCGGGACGGATATTGGTTCTTCTTGAGGTTCTTCTGTTATCGCCTCTGC
>CAZLCQ010000015.1:0-8412 GCA_964557995.1 uncultured Dehalococcoidales bacterium | reverse complement strand
CTTCCTCCGGGACGGATATTGGTTCTTCTTGAGGTTCTTCTGTTATCGCCTCTGCTTGCTCCGCTGGAGCAGGCTCAGGTTCAGAGAGTTCATGTTCTGCGGCGTACTCTTCCTCGGATACAGCCACTGGCCTTTCAATCTCGCCGATGTCCAAGAGCAATCCTTCATAGACCTTTTTGAACTTCTCCTTTATTTGCTCCTCTCCTATTTGCCTGCTTCTCTGCAAAAGTAACTCGGCTTCTTGCTTTATACTCTGTGCCTCTTCCGCGGCCTTCTCTCGTGCCTCCGTGAAGATGTTCTGTGCCTCTTCCTCAGCTTGTGCTGTCCTTGCCTCAATCAAATACTCAGCCTTTTGTTTCGCTTCGGCGATGATTCTGTTGGATTCCTCTTCGGCGACTCCTTTAAGGGACTCTGCCTTCTCCTCTGCTTTTCTTATCGTTTCCTGCCCCTGCTGTTCAGCTACTTCGACCTTCTGCTGCGCTTCATCGATAATTCTATTGGCTTCTCCCTCGGCAGTCTTCCTGATTGCCTCGGCGTTTTCCTCCGCTGTCTTTATCGTGTCTTGGGCTTGTTGTTCGGCTAGCGTGACTTTTTCTTTTGCGCCCTCTTCTGCTTGTTGCTGAGCCTCAGCAATCATTCTCTCAGCTTCTGCCTTTGCCTTTTCTTCAGCTTCGGCGAGTATTGCTGCAGCATCCCCCTTAGCTTTCTCTTCAGCTTCGGCGATCATCTTGTCTGATTCGGCTTTACGTTGCTGGGCGTCAACGATGATCTTCTCGGCTTCCGCCCTGGCCCTCTCTTCAGCCTCGGCGATAGTGGAAGCAGCTTCGGCTTTAGCCTGTTCCTGTATTTCGAGTTTGATGTTCTCTGCTTGTTTATCAGCTTCGATTACAGTCTTCTCCGCAAGCTTCTTGAGGGAGTCTATATGTTCCAGCTTGGCGGTGAGTTCGTTATTCTGGTCCATCAGATTGCTGATGAAGGAGAACACCTCGTCTTGGTCCAGGCCATCCTTTACTATCTTAAACTTCTTCTTCAAGAGGTCGCTTACGTTATCATTGCTTGTGTCCATGATGGACCCATCCTTTCATGGCTCTCCTGTGTTGGGATTGTAAAAGGACTTTCGTACTGTGGCAATGAGATTTTAGTACTTGTTTTGACTAGGACTTTAGTATGATATCTATTGCTCATTTTGATCCCAGAAAGCATGACAAAGGCGTTACGCATGTATTACAGCCGGCACCCGTTAGTTGGGCAGCGGTTATGTTTATAAGATAGCAGCTAGACGTGTTCCTGTCAAAAAAATGCGTTGTCGGGGATTGCAATGATTTGGTGATTGGGAGGATGAAAAAGCTGTCTCTTGTAGCTGAGCTCGTGCACGATACTTGACATATTATCGGGGACGTTGTACAAAGAGACTGCACTTATGTTTACGTTGGCTTACTTTAATCTACCTTAGCTCTACTTTTTTCTACCTCGGACGTCTGCTGACGTCTCAAAAGCCGAGCACGCTTGAGCTTTTGAGGGATGCCAAAGCCAAGTATTCCAGATGTATTAAGGAAATGAACGATTTATGTAAGGAAATATTCTCCAGGAACATTGGTTTCTTTACAGAAGCAGAGCAGGATCAACTTGGAAGATCCACTGTAGCTATTGCCGGAGTGGGTGGTGTGGGGGGATTGCTTGCGGAAAGGTTGATACGGCTGGGGATTGGGCATCTGAAGATTATCGATCCTGAGAATTTTGAGTACAGCAACCTCAACAGGCAGTTCTGCTCTTCAACGGCCAATCTGGGGCGGAACAAAGCAGAGGTAGTATTTGCGCAAATCAAAGACATCAATCCCCAAGCGACGGTAGAGTATGGCAATACTGGCATAAAAACGCAGAATGACGCTACCCTTTTCGTGAGTGATTGTGATTTGGTGGTTGACGTAATGGACTTTGGTTTGTTCAAAGAGTCCATCTTTCTGCAGAGGGCCGCTCGGCAAAGGGGGATATACCATATATTCTCTAGCGCTATAGGGTTTGGGGCCCTTGTAGTGGTTTTTGATCCTGATGGACTCACGCTGGAGGAGTATAACAAGCTGCCTCGGGATGTGGACTTAGACAACGGTGAAGAGCCAAGGGTTCCTCTTGACAGGATATGCCCGGTCATACCTTCATATGCATATACGGCTATGGATGAAGCTGAGGCGATTGTGCAGGAGATAATTGCTGGGGAAAAACCTGCACCTACCAATTGCATAGGCGTAGGCTTGGCTTCAATCTTGGCTGCCAATGAAGCGGTCAACTTGCTACTAAGTAAAAGAGATATTGTGAGTGCTCCACAATATACTTACGTTGATTTAGTGGACAGGCGCTTTGTAGTTGGGAGCGTTTTGTGATTTGGCGATGGGTAATACTATATTGCGGAATCAAAGAGCAGGCAGGTTAGGGGAGGTAGTGTGATGGAGGCCTTCCAGTCTAATGGCCGTGTTATTGGCACTCTTCCCGAACCCGTAGGGCAAGAGGCAAAGCTGATGGCAGATGTCGTAGGAGCCGTGGAGCGCAATACTGGCAAAGGCGGTAGAATACTGAATGCTGGCTATGGTAGCGGTAACTACTCAATTGAGTTAGGCCGGAGAGGGTACGAAGTGGAGGGGATAGAGTTCTGTTATGACACGTTGGAGAGAGCCAGGCTAAAGAAGAAAAAGGAGAGGATCGAGAACGTTGAGTTCAAGGAATGGGAAATGGGAAAAGGCCTCCCATTGTATGCCGATGGCTTCTTCGATTGCGTTCTCTCTATTCGTGCTATGTGTGCTTTGGGAGAACCTCAGCTTGCCATCAGTGAGTACTTCAGGGTGCTCAAGCCGTCCGGGGTGTTGATTATGGTTGAGCCCCAAAACCCAATAGGGGCGGATTGGATTGTCAGAGGAATCGATAAGGATGATCGTGCTACTGACGACGGAAGACTTGTCCTAACTCAGTGTGACGACGGGGTTTGCAGTTTGGTCACAAGTAGAAGGTCGAAGGAGCGCTGCCATCGTTGTTGGAATGAAGAGGAACTAAGGAGCAAGCTCGAGGAGTCCGGTCTCAGAATAGATACGATGGTGCCTGCCAATGGCGCGGGATCGTACTTATTGGCAACTGCGGTGAAACCCAGGTATTACTTTGAAACGGGCGGATATAGGTTTCTGAGTGCGGAGACCCGGGAGGATCTGGAGAAAGCCTGGGGGTTGAGATATCAGGTATACTGCGTAGAGTTAGGTGTTGAGCCTGAGAATCAAGACGGACTTCTCGAAAATGTATACGATGAATACGCAACACAATTTCTGGCTTTAGACAACGACGGCAGACCAGTTGGTACGTTGTGTGCCATTCCTGATAATCCAAGGGGATTTCCAATGGATTCAGATTTTCCGCTCACTGAGTATATAAGAGCCAACGGCATATCGAGGGCTGCCGAAGTAGCAAAATTCGTTATTCATAGGGACGTTGTTCCCGAGGCACGCGCTATCGTGGGGTTTGGTTTGTTCACAAGTCTTTTTGGTTACTGCAGTCAAGCCGGAATAAATGATATATTCACTACGACACAGCCTAAAATAGCACAGAAATACAAGACAACAGGGTTTACGCAAATAGGGGAACCGTTTGAGTACCCAGGACCGCTGTCCGGTGTATTATGGGTTCCGATGCATTGCGATGTTCGAGAGGCCTATGATAGCTTATCGAGTGACATGTCAGGGCATACCGGATTGCCATGACATGTTTGTCGAGTGCTGCTTATATTCGATCTATTTCCACGTTGTTTCAAACTTCACTACCTCTGCTGATATCGCTATCCCCCTCGCCTCAAAGTGTGATAGAGTGCTACTCTTGCGAATAGCAAGCACTGGGCGTGATCTGATGAGGGGTAGTGGTAGGGGCCGTCGCAGACTCCTCTGGTCTCGGTGTTGTGCTTAAGAAAACCTGTCCTACTCTGGGAGAATCAACACAATCCTTGATAGAGGTAGTGATTAGTTATTCAACTGGGTGATTGTGAAAGAGGCTTGCTAGAAGGTCCAAGCGGTCTAGGATGTCCTCATCAAGCTCGATGGTGGGCTTCTCTGCAGGGTCTGCGGAGGAATCTGGGTAGCCTGGGCATTTGTATGCGGGGCTGCCGGGCAGAGAGTCTTGATGCTCGGGTTCCTTGTCGAAATTCTTACGCTGGTATGGGTGCGTGTCGACTAAGGAGTCCATGTCAACTTTACCTGGCGCTCTATTGCGTATCTTGAGCTTCATGCTACGGAGCTTCTTCTGACTTTCCATCGTTTTAAAATCCCTACGGTATTGCACTACTCTGATTTTGATGAATTCAAGATGACTAATCAATGAGATTATGGTACTTGCCTGGGTGGTAATTTGGTACTGCTTAATGAAGCGCCAGCGGTTGTAGAAGCCGGATAGGGGCTGTGTTAAGCTGAAGACAATTGCAGGGTTATCGCTTTTGAAGGCTAACGTTCTTCCAGAAGGAACATTTCAAGCCGAGATGCCGAGTCTGAGCACAGCCAGCGTCGGTTTTGCCCACTACGAAGGTCCTCATCTCAATACATCATATGAGGTATTGGCTGTTCTTTTTGACCGATCTCTACAGAAGTAACCCCTCCATATAATCCTCAGGGATTATCCCCTCGTAATCCAGGTTGAACGAACTCCTCAGAGGCATCGCACGAATATTTGTGCTTGTCCTGTCTGTTGGTTAACTCTATCAACATTCTATTGCAGGCAATGTTCCATATGAGGGCGAGCTTTGGTTCTAAAGGCAGGTATTTGGGCAGTTCATTGAAATTAAGAGGACTTTTGTAGACTTAAGAGTACTGTGGTGATGATCGCTATAATTCCGTAGATTTACATTAGGATTCGAAAAGTCAAAAGTACGTATACCTCCGTTACCTTTGTAGGATTGACCACAATTCAATGCAATGCATAATGGTAATTGACTGTTGCCTACCGAGGCGGCAGATATTGGGGAGGTTGATTTCCGTTGAGTATATATTCCCTTATCCTCTTGGCTAGCCTCTTTGTTTACTCTACATTGCTGGTGGCCATGCTGCGTGACAGGCGGACGAGGGTACGCCGCGTTTTCTGCATATATTTGGCAATATCCATGTTTTGGAGCTTCAGCACATTTCTGTTTTCTCTAGATGCCGGTGGTTTGACTCGGTTATGGGCCGGTTTTGTGATCTTGAGCGGTGTGTGTGTGATGATATCGTATTATAGCTTCGCTTGTGCTTTCGTAGACAGGAACGGTGGTTTGGTGGTAAAGCTTGGATATGCAGCTGTGTCTTTGATTTTGCTTCCCCTTGTGGCACTTGGCTATATCCCCCAGAGCGTGTCTGTATCAGGTGGGGCGGTCGACGTTCACTATGGATCACTACTATACTTGATCGTCAGCATAGGTGCTCCGTTTTTCTTGCTATCAGTTTTTATTCTGATTAGCAGGTATAGGTCTTTAACAGATCCTCAAAGCAGAAACAAGATTGTATATCTATTGGCTGGGCTTGGTATTACTATGGCCTTTGGCGCGAGAATGGCTGTTCCTCCTCTGCCGCAATATCCCCTAGAACACATAGGGCACCTTGGTAATGCCCTGATGATTGGTTACGCTGTCACGAAGCACAGGCTGCTGGATATCAAGCTGGTTGCCAGGAAAGGGCTGGTCTACTCATCTATTAGTGTACTCATTACCTGCTCATATCTTCTTGTCCTTTTGGGCTTGAACCACTTCCTTCAGTCATGGACTGGCTATGCTGGTCTTGCGGCCATTTTCGGAATGGCGTTTGTAATGGCCTGGCTATTCAACCCGCTGAGGATGCTTGTTCAGAAAGGTGTCGACAAGCTCTTCTACAGGGAGACCTATGAGTACCGGCAAATGGTGCTGAATTTTGCACAAAGAATGAGTAATGTTCTCGATCTAGGCGAGCTGGCAGATGCGATGCTGAAGCCGATAGCGAAGGCGGTGAATGCGACACAGGCGAGTCTTTTACTGTCGAGCAACGGTGATGAATACAGCTCGGAGTTCGCGGAGAGGTTGATCGAAGGTGAGATAGCTATACCTATAGAGTTGGGCAAGGACAGCCCGATTGTAAGCTGGCTGGACAGAGAAGACAGGCCTCTCTCCAGAGAGGTCATGGATGTAGGCCCGGAGTTCAAGGGTTTGTGGGAGGCAGAAAGAAATATCATCGAGGGCGTGGAACTGGAGTTGCTCGTGCCGATAAAGAGCAAAGGCAAGCTGATCGGTATTCTTGCATTGAGCAAGAAGGAGTCAGGCGGCCATTACTCCAGCGATGATGTAGACTTAGTCATAACTCTGGTACATGAAGCGGCGGTAGCTATAGAAAATGCCCAGCTTTACGCTCAAGCCAGGGAGAGGGCTCATATCGATGAGTTGACCGGGCTATACAATCACCGCTATTTCCACGAGCGCCTTGACGAGGAGATATCAAGGTGTTCCCGCTTTGGCGATATATTTTCCTTACTCTTCTTGGACATGGACCTTTTTAAGACGTACAACGATATCTATGGTCATATTGAAGGTGACAATATCCTCAGCAAAGTGGGGCAATACCTGATGGGCGCAATCAGAGGGATAGATATGGCTTTTCGCTATGGCGGAGACGAATTCACGGTTATTCTGCCACAGGCATCTCTTGACGATGCCTATACGGTAGCTGAGAGGATACGCAAGACGATAGAAAGCGAAATGGACTCCAAAGGAGTTGCAATGACTTGTAGTGTAGGCATAGCTTCATGGCCTACTGATGGTGTTATGCGGGAAGAGCTTCTTCGGGCGGCAGATACTGCGTTGTATTACAGCAAGGAAGCAGGGAGGAATCGAATAAGCTTGGCCTCCGAAGTTACGCGCTCGCGCGCTGGGGCAGTGGGAGTTAGGCTGGAGGGGGAAACTGGCGTGCTGAGCACAATATATGCCTTGGCGGCCACGGTTGACGCCAAGGACCATTACACGTACGGTCATTCGAAGAAGGTCAGCAAATACACGGCGGAAATCGCCGAGGCTCTCGGCTACTCTGAAGACAGGATGGCCACAATACGAGCGGCCGCCTTGCTGCACGATATTGGGAAGATCGGAGTCTCAGACACGGTGCTTTTGAAGACGGGCGCTTTGAGTGCTGATGACTGGGAGTCGATACGTGCTCATCCTAAGTTGGGGGTGGCGATACTGAAACACGTTGATGGCTTGAATGGGTGTTTGGCTGCTATCCAGTATCACCATGAGCGGTATGACGGTACTGGCTACCCGGCAGGGCTGAAAGGCGAAAACATCCCCCTTGACGCTCGGATTTTGAATGTGGCAGATTCCTATGATGCTATGACTTCGATGCGCCCTTACCGTGAGGGCAAAATGTCTTCGGAGGAGGCTCTGGAGGAAATAAAGCGTTGCTCAGGCACACAATTCGATCCCGGGATTGTGGATGTCTTTGTTGCTCTAAAAGAAGGCCAACCGCCACGCGCGAGTAAGCTCAGGATAAGTCCTGTGGAAACACATAAGGCAGGGTGATTTATGGATATCAACGGACTTCTCGAAGTAGCTATGCAGTGGGGAGCATCAGACGTTCATCTTGGGGTGCCAGCTTGTCCCATGCTGCGCCTCTGCAACGAGCTCATCCCTTTTGGAAACGAGCCACTGACTCCTTTGGCGGTAAAGGAAGTTTTTGAGTCTATCACAACGGAGAAGCAGCGGGAAGCCTTTTATGGGGAGTTGGAGCTTGACTTTGCCTATAGCATCTCCGGCATCGGCCGTTTCAGAGTCAATGCTTCTATGCAACGGGGAAGTATCGCGCTTGCCATCCGTTGTCTGCCGGTCAGGGTTCCTTCTATTGATGAGTTGGGTCTTCCTGATATCTGCAAGTCATTGATCCTCAAGCGAAAGGGGCTGGTCTTGGTGACTGGCCCTACCAGCAGTGGCAAGTCAACCACGCAGGCCGCGATGATCGATTATCTCAATGAAAGGGAGAGCAGAAAAATTGTCACAGTTGAGGATCCCATTGAGTATCTGTACTCTAATAAGAAAAGCTTCATATTGCAGAGGGACCTTGGAGCTGACACTCTGTCGTTTGCTGCAGCGATGAGACATGCACTGCGGCAGAATGCCGATGTAATTCTTGTCGGAGAAATGCGTGATGTGGCTACTACGGCTGCAGCTATAAACGCCGCTGAAACAGGTCACCTCGTTCTGGCAACGGCCCATACTCAGGGCGCTGCCGATGTTATCGATCGTCTCATCAGCGATTTCCCCCCCTCGCAGCATGAGCAGGTCAGGGTACAGTTGGCGATAACTCTTGAGGCGGTGCTGTCGCAAATTATGGTTCCACGAGTTGATGGGAAAGGGAGAGTAGTCGCATTCGAGATATTGCTGGCAAATTATGCGATCCGAAATCT
>CAZLCQ010000014.1:0-14910 GCA_964557995.1 uncultured Dehalococcoidales bacterium | reverse complement strand
CCTGCCCATGCGGATCGGGCAAGAAACACAAGCATTGCTGCGGCAAATAGCTAATTTCCTCTCCCTTGATGGGAGAGGACTAAGGTGAGGGTGAAGTTGTGGTGCCGCCGAAAATAGTGGTAATTCAAAATCCCCCTCTTAACGTAGGAGGGGTTAGGGGAGTTATGAAAAGAATACACTGCCTCTCTCGACGAGGGAGGTTTAAGGGAATATCTTGAAATCTATTGAAGGAGGAGGGTGCTATGCCGATCTACGAGTACAAATCAAGAAATGGTGCTCACTGCAAACTGTGTAAGGACAAGTTCGAGGTGAAGCAAGGGATGAATGATGAGCCGCTGACAAAATGCCCCGAATGCGGAGCTGACATAAGTAAGGTCTTTTCTCGCCCGTTCCTGGGGCGAAGAGAGTCCCTTAGCCACGAAGGCCCCATGAATTATTTAGAAGACGAGGACGACGAAGCAGGATTCGAGGAAGACCTCGCCGAAGACGAAGTCTGGGAGTGAGTGAGAAACATCAGGTTCATTCATGGGATAATAGTGAGGAGATTGAGGCCGAACAAAAGTCAGGGATGGACAGCGACCGCTGTCCATTTTTTGGGCATTGTTTCGGGCAGTTGCTGGTTAGTGCTGGAGTTGTGACGGAGTACGTTTGCCAAAGAAGCGAGGCAGAGAAGCCCAGCTTGTGTAGCTAATGTATTTACGGAAATCGACCAAAAGGAGGAAATCGTGTCACAAGAAGTAACCAAGGAAGAGCTTCTAGCCAAAGCGAAGAAGCCAGCGGAAGATGCTATGAAATTGCACGCCTTCTATCGGGGCAAGATGCAGACAGTGCCTAAGTGCCAGGTCCGTGATTACAATGATTTTGCCATCTACTATACCCCCGGTGTTGCTGAGCCCTGCCGGGCGATAAAGGCAGACGAATCGAAATTCGCAGAGCTAACTAACAGATGGAACACTATAGCTGTCGTTTCGGATTGCACCAGGGTGCTGGGACTCGGCGATATCGGGCCTAAGGCGGGCTATCCCGTGATGGAAGGAAAGTGTTTATTGTTCAAGTACCTCGGCGGTGTAGACGCTGTGCCTATTTGTTTAAATACCAAAGACCCCGATGACATCATTCAGGCAGTGAAATGGCTGCAGCCATCTTTCGCCGGCATTAACCTGGAAGATATTGCGAATCCCAAGTGCTTCTATATTCTAGATCGCCTGAGGGCGGAAGCTGAGATTCCTGTGTGGCATGATGACCAGCAAGGTACAGCCACTGTAATGCTGGCCGGCTTGATAAACGCTTTGAAGATTGTCGGCAAGAAGATGGACGAAGTGCGGATCGTCCTCGTGGGTTCGGGGGCAGCCAACGTGGCTTCTGCCAGACTCCTCTTCGCCTCCGGAGCCAGGCCGGAGACTACCATAGTGGTTGATAGCAAAGGCATCCTTCATCCTGGACGGAAAGATATAGCGGATAAGAAAGAAGAATATGCCGATAAGTGGCGCTTCTGCAAGACTACCAATGCTGAGAAAAGGACTGGTGGCTTAGCTGAGGCATTGAAAGGCGCTGACGTACTCATCTCGTATTCCAAATCAGGGCCCGGGGTAATTACGCCTGAGCAAGTCAAGGTGATGGCAAAGGATGCTATATGTTTCATTTGTGCCAATCCTATACCTGAAATCTGGCCCTGGGAGGCCAAAGAGGCAGGAGCCAGAATTGTAGGCACCGGCAGGTCGGACTTCCCCAACCAGGTGAATAATTCCGTGGGCTTTCCTGCTATATTTCGCGGCGTTCTCGATGTCGGGGCAAAAACTATCACCGATGATATGTGTATTGTGGCTGCCCAGTCGTTAGCAAAATATGCGGAAGAGCGCGGAATGAATGAAGATAATATCGTACCGACGATGGGAGAGACGGAAGCTTTTGTTAGGGAGGCGGTAGACGTAGGAATGGAAGCTCAGAAGGAAGGAATTGCCTCGGTAAAAATCAGCCGCGAGGAATTACGCAAGAAGGTCGAGTTCATGATAAGTAGTGCCAAGGCAACTCACGATGCCCTGGTAAAAGCCGGCTGCATCCCTCCCGCCGTGACCGATTAAGAGCGCCTGCGGACTGGTATTGAAGCCTATGTTAGAAATTCCTGAATGACGTCCGGAGGGCTGGCATTCTTGGTATGGTGGTGATCTGCTCTCCGGGTGTCTGGAACGCCTGCGCCCCAATGTGCTTTTCCCTACTCTAAACGCCGGGCACAATTCTCGATCCAAGACCTCAGAAATCTTTGCGATTTGCTGCGAAGTGACTGGTATTACCGACAATGTGATACAATGCGCGTCAAAAAAGAACTGTTATTATGCAGGCAGTTGAAATCAGTCACATTGTCAAGTCGTTTGCCGATAGGGTCGTAGTCAACGACCTGTCTTTCTCTGTCAGTCAAGGCGAGATATTCGGCCTGATTGGTCCTAACGGTGCCGGCAAGACCACCACCATCAGGATGATGATGGATATCATCAAGCCGGACTCGGGTGACGTGACCGTCCTCGGTGAGAAGCTGAGCGAGGCTACCAAAAACAAACTTGGATACCTTCCTGAGGAGAGAGGACTGTATAGAAAGATGAGAGTCCTCGACTCTATCATCTACCTTGCCTCCCTCAAGGGTGTGGACGCGCGCTCAGCCGAGGAAAAAGCTAACGAGCTGCTTAATCAGACCGGCATGCTGTCCCACAAATCCAAAAAGATTGAAGAGTTGAGCCGGGGCATGGGACAGATTATCCAATTCGTCGTTAGTGTTATCCACGACCCGGAATTGGTTGTTCTGGACGAACCCTTTGCCGGGCTGGACCCGGTCAACGTGGAGTTATTGAAAAGGATGCTCTTTGATCTGCGAAATCAGGGCAAAGCTTTGATTCTGAGCACACACCAGATGAATGAAATTGAAGAACTATGCGACCGCATTTTGATGATAAACCACGGGCGCTCGGTTCTTTACGGAAATCTGGCTGAAATCAAGTCCAAGTATAGAAGCAATTCAGTCCTGCTGGAGTTCGAAGGAGAGTTGGGAGAAGTGCTGGGAGTTACCGAGAAACGCACCCGCAAGGGCTACGTGGAGCTGGTCCTCGATGGAAATACGACTCCCCAGCAGGTCCTGGAACAGTTGGTGAGTCATGGAACAGTAGTCAATCGCTTTGAAGTAGCTACTCCTCCACTTAACGAAATATTCCTGAGGGTGGTGGGTAAGGCCCATGAATAAGACGCTTCTGATATTGAGGCACGAATTTGGGCACACGGTAAGGAGGAGAGGGTTTATCATCATGACCCTTATCGTGCCACTGATAGCGCTCTTGCTAATAGGAGTTTTCCAGCTTATATCAGGAGTTGCTACGCCGACAGCCGAACCAACGACCATCGGGTATGTGGATGAGCTGGGTGGATTCCAGCAGTACACCAGCCAGGGTAACATAACGCTGGTTCGCTTTGACACAGCGAGCGATGCCACCGATGCGCTGGTCAGGGGCGGTATTAGTGAGTATCTTGTCATTCCGCCGGACTATATTTCTACTGGCCTGATCAACCGTTATACCCTGGAAAAACAGCTTGCGGCGTCCCCGGCCATAACGGCGGCGATTAATAATTTCCTCCTGAACAATCTGTTGGCAGGGAAGGTGCCTGAGGCCACTATAACCAGGATTAAGGCGCCCTTAAATCTCATTAGTACCAGGCTCACCGAAACTGGTGCCGTGGCTCCGGAGCAAGGCGGATACGGGAACTTTATCGTTCCATTTGTCTTTGGCATTCTGCTGGCGCTCTCTATCATTGTCTCCTCTACTTATCTGCTGCAGGGGTTGGGCGAGGAGAAAGAGAATCGCGTTATGGAGATATTGTTGTCCTCAGTTTCTGCCCGGCAATTGCTGACCGGCAAGGTCTTGGGGATTGGCGCCGCCGGGCTGGTGCAGGTGGCCATCTGGGTAATCTCAGCACCACTCTTGCTGAACCTGGCTTCTTCGTCCATCGGCGGGTTTATCAGCACAATACAATTACCAGCCAACTTCATAGTTCTGGCGGTAGTGTATTTCATCCTCGGCTACTCATTGTTCGCCGTGATTTCAGCAAGTATCGGTGCCATCAGTTCCGGTTCCCGCGAAGGGCAACAGCTGATCGGGGTTTTCACAATTCCCTTGCTTATACCCCTCTGGTTTACATCTCTAATTATGTTTCTGCCAGACAACCCAATTTGGGTCTTTTTTGCCATTTTCCCTTTATCAGCTCCTGTGGAGGTGATAATAAGGCTGGGCGTGAGTTCTGTACCTGCCTGGCAGCTGGTTGCCAGTCTGGCAGTGCTGGTGCTCAGCATCGTTGGGACCTTGCTGTTAACCACCAGGATTTTCAGAACCTACCTCCTCATGTACGGAAAGAGGCCTGGCATCAGGGAAGTCATTCGAAATCTCAGGACTGGGTAAGCCGTCTTAGACTTAGACTTGAGACGTGCCGCACTCGTTTGACTGGCCCTTGAGCGTTTCCACGGCATGAGGCAACGCCGGCAATATCACTTGAAGGCATTCGTGTACTGCTTTGGGACTTCCCGGCAGGTTGACAATTAAGCATTTTCGGCGAGTGCCCACCACTGCTCGACTGAGCATAGCGTGTGGGGTCTTCTTGAGGCCCTCAGCCCTCATGGCCTCCGCAAAACCGGGGACAATTCTATCCACCACGGCCAGGGTCGCCTCGGGAGTCACATCCCTGGGAGTGAGTCCCGTGCCACCTGTGGTGATGACCACATCTAGATCATCGGCGTCTGCCCACTTGACCAGCTTTTCCATGATAAGGTCCTTTTCATCAGGGACCATATCGTAATTCAGGACGCTCACATCCGTGCCGGAAAGGATTTCACGAATAGCCTCTCCGCTCTTATCTTGACGCTCTCCTCTTGAGCCTTTGTCACTGATGGTCAGTATCCCGACGGTAAACACTATCTTCTGTTAGCCCTCCTTCCCACAGCTCCCCCTTGCCCGTCTTATCTTAAGAGGGGCATTGTGGAACCAAGAGTCATCGATCTACCCGTTCAACACGAAATTCTTCTCTATGAAATCGGCTATTGCTGCCGTATCAGCCCAGCTGAGGATTGGCAGCTTGTAGCTATCAGCCAGCGGAGTATCCAGTGACCCATCGGTCACAATGGCCAAGAGTTCCCCGGGGGAACACAATAGGTCGTTTCCTAGTTCTTCTCTGTGCACTTCGATTTTGGGAAGCTTGCTTTTCTTGAATCCTTCGACTAAGACGAGGTCAAATTCAGGGCCAATGATGGGTAGGACTTCGTCAATTCGGAGGTCATGGTCTGACTTCTTGATGAAGGCAAGCTTACGGGGCGAGCTAATACACACGGCATCGCTGCCCGCCTGGGCGAACTTCCAGGTGTCTTTTCCGGGTTGGTCTACTTCTATTGCTCCGCAATGGCTGTGTTTCAGAGCAGCGATCTTGTATCCTCTTCTTTTGAACTCAGCGATGAGTTGCTCCATGAGCAGTGTTTTCCCAGATTCCGATCTGCCCACGATGGAAACAATTGGCGACGTCCTCGCCTGGCCTTGTTCCTCCAACCAATCCAGCATCTGTACGTCGACCATGTCTCCGCTTTTCACTCCTTTACTGCTTTCGGGGATAACGGCCACGCCATTGGCTTTAACCATGGAGGTCAGGATTCCCGAGCCCTGGGGACCGGTAAGCGAGGCGTAGTATTGACCGCTGCGCCGGGTCACCACCACTCTGGCGAAGACGCGGCGCCCGTCAGTATTGGTAATGTCACCGTCGATGATCGCCCGGATTGTTGGCTTTGCCAGCACTTTCTTCCCTATCATTTTCAATATGGCGGGTCGGGCGAATTGTTCAAATGTAATCATGGAGCTGACGGGATTGCCTGGCAGCCCCAGATGAGGCACCTTCCTTTTCTTCCTTCCTTTGATCTTCTCGATCACCCCGAAAGCAATAGGTTTTCCTGGCTTCATACGGACTGTCCAGAAACCGATCTCCCCTTGCTCTGCCAGGACGTCCTTCACTATATCGTAGTCTCCCTTGGATACACCCCCGGAGGTGACAAGCATATCTGCGTCCAGACCCTCATCTATTTTCTCGTTTAGAGACTGAACTGAATCGCGCCCTATCCCCAGGATTCTGGGAATACCACCGTAGCGAGAGACTTCAGCGGCAATGGTGTAGGTGTTGCTGTCATAAATCTTGCCGGGAGGCAATGGCTGGTCAACACCAATAAGCTCATCCCCCGTAGCCAGAATCGCCACAATCGGCCGACGGATAACCAACGCGGTGGAAAGTCCCAGAGATGCCAGCACTCCTATCTCTTGAGGGCGAAGCACCGTTCCTTCTTGAAGAACCATGTTTCCCCTGGCAATATCCTCGCCTCTACGGCGGACATTCAGTCCCTTCTTGGTCTCACATAATATGCCGATTTGCGATAAATCCTTTCTGGACGATTTGCGGTTAACTTCATCGGTATCCTCAAATTTAATTACGGCATCAGCGCCTTCGGGCAATGGCGCTCCCGTCATAATGCGGATAGTCGTTCCTGGCCCGACCTCTTTTGTGGGCATAGACCCGGCGGCAACCTCTCCGACCACGGCTAGATGTCTCGGTGACGATTCACTGGCCCCGCGAGTGTCTTCGGCTCGCAGGGCAAACCCGTCCATGGCGGAATTATCCAGCGGCGGAATATCTATCGTGGAATAGACATCTTCAGCGAGAACCTGCCCCAGGCAGTCCAGGATAGGCTTTCGTTCGGACTCAAGGACATCGACATAGCTCAAAACCTTGTCGAGGGCTTCTTCGACAGAGATCATGCGGCAAACTCCTGAAACTGTATTATAGATTATCTTTGTGCTCATACCAACTTCCCGGCTGTCTCTATCACATAAACCTGTTTCTCAGGTTCATCTCAATTTGACTTTTGGTAGCTTTGGCTCTACTATTTGGCAAAGCGAGGAGGTAAAAATGAAAGAGAAGGTAGAAGCAGCTCTGGCAAAAGTCAGGCCGATGTTGTTGGCCGATGGAGGGGACGTTCAGCTAATGGATGTCACTGATGGAGTGGTGAAAGTGAAGTTAACTGGCGCCTGCGGCGGCTGCCCCATGGCGACCATGACTTTGAAAGGTGGGATTGAGCGGGCCCTCAAGGAAGAGGTGCCCGAGGTTAAGGAAGTGGTGGCTGTCTAAACAATGGCAGCATTTGAAGGAGACAGAAGCGAGTCAAGCTGGAGATCTAGATGCCGCGGGAATACTTCGTCTGTCACTCTTGTGGTGAAAGAGTAGAATGTGGTGTAAAGCAGCGACCCTGTGAGGTACTCGATGGCTGGCTTATGGTTTCATCATGGAAGGGACCAGAGGCAGTCCAGCATTACAATTTCTGCTCCTTGAGTTGCCTTAGAACATGGGTGGATAAGCAGCTTCCTCAGGTCCCGGACGCATTTCTGAGAGCTTTTGAGAAAGGAAGGGAATAGAAATGCCCCTATATGAGTATTGTTGTCCCGAGTGCAGCTTCAAGTTCGAATTGCTTCGCCCCCAAGGCCAAGCCAACCAGAAAGTCTCCTGCCCTCGCTGCCATCATAGCGCTAAGCGAGTGCTATCCTCTTTCTCTTCCTTTTCTAAGAGCGGTGATGGGTCATCTGCTCCGATCGGAGGAACCTCTTCCTGTGGCTCTTGCTCTTCCACCAGTTGTTCCAGCTGCCAAGTGTAACGCCTCACGAGAGACTGCCAAGAGGCGGGATAAAGAGAGCATCAAATAGCCGACCAGTGAGAATGAATGCTAAAGAGGCAGTCGCACCGGTGAACCCAGATGGTTGAGATAAGAAGAGCAGACTTCTGTGTCGATGAGATAATCAAGAAGATGAAGGCCCCTAAGATAGGGGCATTATCAATTTATGTGGGCACTGTGCGCGAGTTTCCCGAAGGCGTGGGACTGGAGTTTGCAGACAATGACCAGGCTGCTCAGAAACTGAGAGAGATAAGGGAGAGAGTAATCAATAGATTTGACGTTGAGGATGTGGCCATAATGCATCGAGTGGGTCTTCTAGGCGTATCAGAGAATATCGTACTGGTAGCAGTTTCCGCGTCGCATAGAGAAGCAGCTTTCGGTGCTTGCAGAAGCATAATAGACGACATAAAGGATTTACATAAATCATGGGTGAAGGTGGTATCGAGGTAGAAATTCACGTCCAATCATTTCTAGCACCGCCTTCGGTGCACGCGCGATATCTAGGCTGAAACGTTCTTCTGAAGTTGAATCTAGAGGCGGGATGGTTTAGAATACACCGTTCGCTCCGGTTCGTTGAATGCATGAGCTTGGAATCACTGAAAACATAGTCAATATTACTTTGGCCAAAGCCGATGAGGCGCAGGCTAGCAAGGTCCTCAAGATCAACCTGGTAATTGGCGAGTTGTCAGGATTTGTTGCAGACTGTATTCAGTTTTATTTCGATACTCTTAGCAAAGATACCATCGCTCAAGGAGCTGCACTGCACTTCGAGACGGTGCCGGCTCAAGTGCGCTGCCGGAATTGTTCCGCTGTTTTCCGCCTCCAGGACACCGTGTGGTCTTGCCCTAAATGCGGGAGTCAGGGCGTGGAAATATCCAAGGGACGAGAGCTCTATATTGAAAGCGTGGAGGTAGAATGAAAAAGATTGAAGTTGTCCAGAACGTTCTGGAGGCTAATGAGACCATAGCCAACCGAAATCAGCAGCTGCTGGATAAACACAGAGTTTTCGTTATCAATATTATGTCTGCCCCGGGCGCTGGTAAGACGAGCCTTGTTCTGCAGACTCTGAGAAGGTTGAAAGACAGGTTGAACATAGCTGTTATCGAGGGTGATGTTGCTTCTACAGTAGATGCTGAGAAGGTGCAGAACGAGGCAAAAGCGGTAGTCCAAATAAATACCCGAAATATGCCAGAAAGTTGCTCTCTAATGGCTGTCATGATTGAATCGGCCCTGAAGGACATGCCTCTGGATAACATAGACCTGATCTTGATCGAAAATCTGGGCAATCTCATTTGCCCCGCCGAATTTGCCCTTGGGGAACACAAACGAGTGTTGATTGCCAGCCTGCCGGAAGGGGACGACAAACCCATTAAATATCCGTTGATCTTTATCGATGCCGATGCTGTCATAATAAACAAGATGGACCTTCTTCCCCACGTGGATTTTGATATTGCCGCCTTTCGCCGTTCCGTCTCTGGACTGAACCCGGACGCCAAGGTTTTCCAAATTTCCTGCAAGACTGGCGAGGGAATAGAAGAGTGGTGCTCGTGGATATTGGATCAAACAAAAGCCAATGCCACAAAGCAATAAAGATTTTACGCGTGACAAACGTCCCAGCTTAACAAACGTCTAGAGATACTGGAACACTTGACTGCTATTCTGCCTCCGTATAAAGGTCAGG
Source organism: uncultured Dehalococcoidales bacterium (assembly GCA_964557995.1). Taxonomy (GTDB): domain Bacteria; phylum Chloroflexota; class Dehalococcoidia; order GIF9; family AB-539-J10; genus RBG-13-51-36. The sequence continues at coordinate 5,500 of CAZLCQ010000014.1, read as the reverse complement.
AGACGGGGGTCTTGACAATTTTCTGCGAATGACATACATTTCCGTGTTTATATAGGGACTTTGAGGAAGCCAAGCTATTACGGCAAGCTAACCAGCTTTAAAATAGAATACCTCTCGACAGAGAGGTTGTTTGTGCGGTAAAGCATGAAGTTTCTAGTTACAGCGGTTGTCGCTTATGTAGTTTATCTCCTTCTTACCATTGGTAGCGGCACCGTTGGTTTGTGGAGTACCGCTGAGCTCATCATCGGGGCAGTACTGGCTGTGGTGGTTGGCGCAGTGCTCAGGAACCGGTTCATCGGCAAGGACCTGCGCATGTTGAACCCGAAGCGCTGGTTTACCTTCCTCGCTTACCTGTTTCCTTTCTTCTTTGCTATGGCCAAGGCCAATGTTGACGTGGCCTACCGTGTCATTACCGGGCGGATCAATCCGGCTATCGTGAAGATAGATCCGAAACTGAAGACCGACATGTCACTTACCATCCTGGCCAATTGCATCACGCTGACGCCGGGAACACTAAGCGTCGACGTCAAGCCGGAAACCAATGAATTGTATGTGCACTGGATAAATGTTGATCCTGAAGTGCTCAAGGACATGCCGAGAGACTACCATCCGATATGCAACAGTTTTCCTGACTGGGCGAGGAGGATAGCGGGATGAACTGGCTTCCGGCGCTCATAGCTATGGCGGTGTGTATTGTCATCGTTGTGATACGTGTCTTTATGGGGCCAGGGGCGCCGACCAGGCTGGTGGCTTTTGACACCGCCAATACCTTGGTGGTAGCCAGTCTGGTCGTTGCAGGAATGATGTTCGATCAGGTGATCTTCATTGATGTGGCCATCGTGTACGCTTTGCTCTCCTTCACCATGACACTGTATGTGGCTAAATACATTGGGGGGAGCAAGTTTTAGTGGCTGCGCTGAACGTATTAAGCTATGTATTCATAGGGATTGGACTTTTCTTCAATTTCGTCGGGGCCTTCGGGCTGCACCGCTTTCCCGACGTATATACGAGGCTTCACGCCGCTACTAAATGCACCACCTTCGGCTCTATCTTCCTCATCTTGGCGGTAGTTGTGCAGTCTATCGGAATGTGGGCGGTGGAAGGAGCTCATTCCCCCCAATCTATAATGACCATACACTCGCTGCTGGCACTGGTGGCGCTGGCGGTCACCAATGCCACCGGTGCTCATGCCATGGCTCGGGCGGCTCATCGCAGTGGAGAAAAGCCTGCCAAGGCGGTGGTGGATGACTTAGAAGAGAAGCCGAATGATTGAAGCTGGAGTTCTGCATATAATCATACCGCTGGCACTGGTTGTCTGTGGCATACTGGTCGCCGTATTTCGGGACCTCCTATATTCAGTTGTCACGCTGGCTGTACTGAGTCTGTTGCTGGCTTTTGAGTTTTATCTTCTAAAAGCTCCTGATGTGGCCATGGCTGAAGCAGGGATCGGGGCAGCTGTTACTGCGGCTATCCTTATCATCACCATCAGAGCGACCAAGCGCATGGAGTGAATATGAGAAAGGTTGTAGGCCTAATTGCGTTTCTTGTCCTGCTGGGCTTCCTGGTGTGGGGGGTGCTGCTTATTCACCCCTTTGGCTACCCATCTCCAGCCTATATGGACGATTACATAATTGAAAACGCCCAGGAAGAAACCGGGAACAACAATGTGGTAGCGTCGGTGGTCTTTGACTATCGTGGGTTTGATACACTGGGGGAGGCCACAATATTGTTCACAGCGGTGACCGGGGTGCTGCTTGTGTTGCGAACATTGAAACGCAAGGAGGACGGTTCCTGATGCTGTCGAAGATAGTCCGCACCGTGGGCAACCAGCTTATCGTGTTTATTCTCATCTTTGGCCTGTATGTTATTGCACACGGACAGGTTACGCCGGGTGGGGGCTTTCAGGGTGGTGCTGTCATCGTTTCCGGTGTGGTCATGTTGCTGGTGGCCTTCAACTCCAAGGAACTTAAAAAATCGCTACGTGAGCGTTCTTTGTCAATAATGGAAAGCACAGGGGCCTTGATTTTTGCCGCCCTGGCTTTTGCCGGGATAGGGACTGCCTTCTTCTATAACCTGTTAGTGGGCACACCAATCTTCGGCCACGTTCCTCCTACCGGTGCTAACCCGGGAGATGTCTGGACTGGGGGGGTTGTTCCCCTGATGAACTTAGCCGTCGGGCTTAAGGTGGCAGCCGGCCTGTCAGCAGTGGTTCTGGCTATGGCGCTATTTTCCAGTGGTGAGGAGATGGAAGAATGATGGAGCAAATTCCTCTCAATTTCCCCTTTCTAGCAGCAGCACTGCTGGTGGGGATAGCTTTTTTCATAATCATATTCAAAAGGAATTTGATAAAGCTCATTATGGGCATCGCCATGATGGCGTCCGGGGTCAATCTGTTTCTGGTGGCACTGGGCTACCGGGCAGGGGGGAACGCTCCTATCTATACCGACGTACCACCAGGGCCTATGGTCTTGGCCGTACCTCAGGCACTCACCCTGACCAGTATCGTTATCAGCGTGGCAGTGCTGGCCTTGATGCTGACCATGGTGATACGCATTTACGGTCATACCGGAAGCCTGGATTCAGAGAAGTCTAGGAGGCTGAAAGGATAGTAATTTGGCTGCTTTAGTAGCTCAGTCCCCCATCTTGATTATAGCCATACCCCTGGTGGTGGCATTTTTGACGCCACTAATAGGTATGGGGAGCAGCAAAGCCAGAAATGCACTGGTAATAGGCAGTCTGACATTCACAGTATTTCTGGTTTTTGCTCTGGCCAGAGATATCTCCATCACTGGAATTCACCTTTATACTCTTGGTGCTACTTCCCCTCTTGATGTCCCTACGGGATTGATCGTGCCGGTGCGGATAGTCCTGGAAGTAGACGGTATGTCCATATTCTTTGGCATAATCTGGTCAATTGTGTCCCTAGCTGCAGCCATATATTCTCTTTCCCATATAGCGAAGGAGACAGGGCAGAACAGGTTCTTCACGCTCTTGTTACTCATGGTCGCCGGCGGTTTCGGAATGATGTTCACCGGTGACTTATTCAATTTGTTCGTCTTTTTGGAGATAGCTTCTATTGCCGGCGGGGCACTGATAGCCTACAGAGCAGGGTCTGCCGATACCCAAGAGGGCGGATTCAAGTACATAGTCGTATCTGCCATCGCGGGGCTGATGGTTCTATTTGCCACTGGAATGCTCTATGCCCAGTATAACTCGCTGAATATAGCGTACCTCGCCCAGGTAATTCAGTATACTACGTTAGATCAGATAGCATTGGCCTTGTTTCTGATAGCGTTTGCTATGAAAACGGGGATGGTGCCCTTGCACCTCTGGTTTCCTGATGCCTATTCCGTTGCTCCGGCGAGCATAACTGGTATGCTGGTAATAACAAGCCACGCTTGCATGTATGCCGCATTCAGAATTTGCTTTACCCTGTATGGAGGTGTGATAGACGCGCTTGTGGTGGGCTGGATAATAATAATCATTGGGCTACTAACGATGTTTGTTGGAGTTACCATGGCTGTCTATCAGAAAGACGTCATGCGCTTCATGTCCTACCATGCTATATCTCAGCTTGGATATATGTGGATTGGAGTAGGTGTGGGGCTGGCCGTTTTGGGTACGCCGGCACTTATGGCCTATGGTAGAGACGCTATGAGCGGAGGTATTTTCCATATCTTGAATCATGCCATGTATAAGCCACTTCTGTTCTTTACCGGTGGTGCTCTGTTCTACTACACGGGTACCAGGGACCTTACTAAAATGGGCGGCTTAGCCCACAAGATGAAGTGGACCACTGTATTGTATATAATTGGGACCTTGTCTATATCCGGTATTCCTCCTCTTAACGGATTTTCATCCAAGATACTGATTTATGAATCTGTGTTCCGTTTCAATCCGATCCTTACTATAGTAGGTATAGTAGTCTCGATCCTGACTCTGGCATCCTTCACCAAGGCTTTCCATTCGGCATTTATGGGGGCGGAACTGCCCGAGTATAAAGGAGGGCAAGAGGTTCCGAAGTCCATGATAATCGGCATGCTAATACTGGCCGCCGGCATTGTCTTCATTACTCTGTTTCCATCGCTAATTGTTAACTGGGCAATTCACCCTGCTGCCGATGCCTTAATAGACCCGCAACCTTATATCAACGCAGTTATGGGAGCTGTACCATGACGTTCATCTTTGAATCTGGTTACGCTTTCTGGAATCCTCTCATCTGGATCATTGTTTTTCTGGTAGTGGCGATAATAGTCTACTTCTTCAGGAGGAGAGGACAGAAGGGATATAAGAAGGATACGGAGCAGGCACTGGTCTTTCTGTCCGGCGAAGAGGTTCCCGAAGCAGAGGAGCGCCACATAAGGGTAGGCAACATATACTGGGGATTCTTTGAAACGCTCAAAGAATACTATAAGCAGATGCTAAGGGTCCATACTGGAATAATAAATGACTATATACTCTGGTTCGTAGCTGTTACGGCCGTATGTGCCATAATACTTATTGTCGCTGGGCTGGTCGGATAATCTGAGCTAAGGTATAGGAGAAGAATTGAGCTTAACGGCATTCAAAAGAGCATTGTGGGTCTACCACCTCAACACGGGCTCGTGTAACGGGTGTGATATCGAGATTCTAGCCGTGCTCACACCGCGCTACGATGCCGAGCGCTTTGGCATCAAGCTGGTGGGCTCGCCGCGCCATGCTGATGTACTGCTGGCGACGGGTCCGGTGGTCAGGCAAATGGTGCCGAGAGTAAAGCGAATATACCAACAAATACCTGATCCCAAGCTGGTCATGGCGATTGGTAACTGCGGCATAGAAGGAGACGTATTCTACGAATCATACAGTCTGGCCGGACCGATAGATCAGATCATACCGGTGGATGTTTATGTTCCGGGGTGCCCGCCGCGGCCGGAGGCCATTATTCACGGTGTGGCCATGGCCTGGGTGAAGCTGGAGAAGTCGGCCAAGCAGGAGGTAGCTTAATGGAGAAGCTTACCCCACAGGCCATCATCGATAGTTTCGCCAAAGAACTGGGCGATGGTTTTGTTGGTGGATCGGTCTATGAGTGCGAGATTGCCGTCAAGAAGAATAAGTTCCGGAGCCTCTGGATCGAGGTAAAGAAGGATGCCTTGCACCACGCTGTTGAACATATCTGCCGCCTTCAGGAATACCCTCACCTGGCCATTATCTCTTCCAGCGACCTGGGGGCTGAGGTAGAACTTATCTACCACTTCACCATCTACTATGGCGAACACCTGCAGGAATTAAGCGTGGGACTGCGGGTGAAGCTACCCAAGACTGACCTGACGATATCCACGATTACCGATCTCATCCCCGGGGCCGTATTCACTGAGCGCGAGACTCAGGAAATGATGGGAGTAGAGGTGGTCGGTATTCCGGATAACAGGCGATTGTTCTTGCCTCCGGATTTTCCCGAAGGTGTTTATCCCTGGAGAAGGGATGAGAAGGGCCCGCCGGATGATATGCTCAGGGTTCTGCC
>CAZLCQ010000013.1:0-17666 GCA_964557995.1 uncultured Dehalococcoidales bacterium | reverse complement strand
GGCTATGAGCTTGTCGCTGGCATTGACGAAGTCGGGCGGGGCGCTCTGGCCGGGCCGGTTGTGGCTGGCGCCGTTATCCTGCCCCATCCAGCCGATTTGCCCTGGTTTGGGCTAGTCAAAGACAGCAAGGAATTAGACTCCAGAAAACGGGAAGCCCTCTTCGAGTTGATTAACAAGGAGGCTGTGGCTGTGGGCATTGGCATCGTTCCTTCTCAAGTGATTGACTCTGTGAATATCCTCAAGGCCACCAAGCTGGCTATGATGCAGGCGGTGGAAAAACTGCCCAAACAACCCAGCTTTCTCCTTATCGATAGAGTAACTTTGTCTCAATGTCCCCTCCCACAAAGAGGAATAACCAGGGGCGACAAATCGTGTCTCTCCATTGCCTGTGCTTCTATCATAGCCAAAGTCACTAGAGATCGTATGATGGAGGAATTTGACCAAATTTATCCCGGCTATGGATTTGCCCGGCATAAAGGCTATGGAACAGGAAATCACATATCCTGTCTGCGAAAGCTCGGACCTTCGCCGATTCACCGCCTGTACTTCGCCCCTGTCAGGAACATAATTACAAGTAGAAGCTCTGGCCATTTAGCTTCGGGTCAGCCAGTCCCGACCACTAGCCTGTTCGATTTGACCTGTGTGGATACAGATGAGCCGATACAATAAATAAAACCTGGTTAATAATCGGTGGCTTGGTCTGGCCACTCATCAAGGTCAAAAATAAAGTGTCAAAAGCGGATACAATTTCCTGGACGAAGCTTCACTGAGCTAGCAAATAGTATAATTAAGATAAGGCAAAAATGGGGGTATCATTATGGCAGAGTACGAAAAAGAGAAATACTGGAGCAAGCTCGCCAATACTTTTGACGAGGATCAAAGGTATATCGTCGGAGGGGCTGTCCAGCAGCAAGCAATTGTGGAGAGATTATCCGGGGAAAGAGACCTGGGGGAACTCATAGAGCTTGGATGTGGCGCAGGATTCTATACTAAATTTTTAGTGGCAAATGCCAGCCATGTTGTGGCTACCGACCTCTCTGACGAGATGCTGGCGGTGGCAAGAACGCAGTTAAAAGACCTGCAAAATGTCACCGTGGCAAAAGCCGATTGTGAAAAAACAGATTTTCCAGATGGAAAATTTGGCAGTGTGTTTATGGCTAACCTGGTTCACGTGATAGAAAACCCCTCAACAACTCTCAAAGAAGCTTATCGGATATTAAAGGATGGAGGATTATTACTTATCGTAGATTACACAGGATACGGTATGAAGTGGTTTGAAAAGATGAAAATGGGTATGCGAGCTCTCAGAAAGTTTGGTAGACCACCTAGCTCTTCTCGGAATCTCTCACCCGACGAGCTTTGTTCTCTGGTAGAGAGTGCCGGGTTCAAAGTAGAGGAAGTTCAGCTTATAGGAGATAGAAGCAAAGCCGTATATTTGAGGGGTAGAAAGGGATGAATCGCCAGGAAGTTGGTAAGCTGGGGGAGAAAGCAGCTCAGAAATTCCTCAAAAAGCGGGGCTACCGCATCCGCGAGACGGGCTTTCGTTGCCGTCGTGGAGAGATTGATATCATTGCCCAGAAGAAGGACTGCCTTGTCTTTGTCGAGGTCCGCACCAAAACTAACTTGGACTTCGGCACTCCTGAGGAATCAATAACACAGGCTAAAAAAGAGAGACTAATCGCCTCAGCCCTGACCTATACCAATACCCACCAAGACCTCCCCCCTCTATGGCGCATAGATGTCATAGCCATAGAACTCGATGACAAAGGCAAGGCGAAGCGCATCGAACTCATCGAAAACGCCATCGAGCAGGGCCCACCGTTTACGTGCTAGCACTTGTTAGTCTCATCTTTGAAGCTGGCTGATTTGTCGGATTGTCATTGCGAACACCTGAAAGGTGCGCGGCAATCTCATTGTCCCCACCTAGATTGCTTCGGCGCTACGCTCCTCGCAATGACAGAAGATGCGAACCCAATAGGTTGGGTAACTACATTTTAGCTGCGCTGGATGCGGCGTCCTTGAGCTGTCCCGGGAACAGCGGCTCGTGTCTTACGTCAACAGGTATCGGGTATCGAACACCCGTCTGGTGGGTGGCTTCAAGCCCACATATGACAGGGCCGAGCCAGTTTGACGGTATGGCAAAGGCTATCTCATCATCTTGCACCAGCGCCCAGACCCTATCGCCATTGCCCGGGAGCACTACCTTGGGCTGCCCGATCTTGAGCGTCTGCAGGACTCCTTCAGTGCAGGTTCCACCCCGGCCGCTGAATATAGACTGCACGGCCACACCAGTCTCCTGGGTGGCTCCGTGCACCAGCCGCATCAGTTGGGCAGAATTGCAGAATATCATGACCAAGTCCGGTTCGATTCTTGTTCTCTCCAGTGGAGAGAAGACTACGCCGGCGTATTTGCCCTTACTCAGCTTGACTTGCTCTGCACCTTCCAGGCTGACCTTGGCCGCATTCTCATTAGCCGCGTATTTCATCACTACCATGAAATCAATCAGGGCTTTCTTGGTCTCAGATTCAGGCTCGCTCCAACCAAAGGTATAGGCGGCAATTGGACAGGCGTTATCATCAGCTGTCATTCCCACTGTCCAGCCATACTTGCGGGCCATCGTCATACCGACGCAGATATTAGTCTTGAACCCCATGTCACTGGAAGGACGGCGGGTCTTTTCCGGGAACTCGTCAACGCTTCTAACTAGCTTAACGGCGATAGGGAAAGTCAGGGGTCTAATGAGTCTGTTCAATGCTTCCGCTTCTGTGGTCCAATCTGCCATGGTGTCACCTCCAGCTATAGTCCATAATCTGCCGCCTCTAAGTGGTGCTTACGCTGCTTTCAGATAAGGCTCCAATACTTCAGGGATCAACACCGTGCCATCAGCCTGCTGATAGTTCTCCAGCACGGCGATAAGGACCCGCGGCAGAGCCAGTCCCGAGCCGTTGAGCGTGTGAACAAACTCTGATTTGGCGCCAGGCTCAGGGCGATAGCGGATATTGGTTCGCCTTGCCTGGAAGTCACTGCAATTGCTGCAAGAACTGACCTCGAGCCATTCGGCGCAGCCAGGTGCCCACATTTCAATATCATAAGTCTTGCAAGATTGGAAGCCGAGGTCTCCCGTGCATAGCTGCACCACGCGATAAGGTATACCAAGCTTCCGACATATGGCCTCAGCATGAGCTACCAGTTTCTCCAGCTCTTCGTCAGAACTCGCAGGATCGGTAACCTTGTAGATCTCCACTTTGTCAAACTGGTGCCCCCGCTTGATGCCCCTGGTGTCCGTGCCGGCGGCCATCTTCTCACGACGGAAGCAAGCAGTATGGGCAACGTAGTTAAGGGGCAAACTGTCGGCACTTAGTATCTCGTCACGGTGCAGGTTGGTCAACGGTACCTCCGCCGTGGGTATAAACCAGAAGTCGTCTTCTTCGTCGTGATACAAGTTGCCGCCGAACTTCGGCAGATTTCCCGAGCCGACCATACACTCTCGCCTTACCATGAAAGGGGGATAGATTTCTTTGTAACCGTGCTCATTCACATGGACATCGAGCATAAACGAGATAAGCGCCCGTTGAAGACGCGCCCCCAGCCCTTTGAGAACATAGAACCTGGTCCCTGAGAGTTTCACACCCCGCTGAAAATCAATTATGCCCAGCTTCTCCCCCAGTTCCCAGTGAGGCAAGGGCTTGAAGGCAAATTCCCTCGGGGTGCCCCAGGTGCGCACTATGACATTGTCGGCTGCGCCTGTACCTAATGTCACGCTAGGATGAGGTACGTTCGGCAGTTCCAGCAACAAGGAATCAAGCTCAGCCTTGGCTTCTTTGGTCTGTTGCTGCAAGGAAGATATCTGCTCTCCTAATTGACGCATCTGAGCGATAAGCTCAGGCGGTTTTTCTTTGCTCTTGCTCAGTTGCTTGCTGGCCTCGTTATGTTTAGCACGCAGTTCTTCCGTCTGGCGGAGCAAGTTGCGATACCGTCCATCAAGCTCAATGATGCTATCGAGCGCGTAACTATCGCCTCTCTTCTCCAGACCCTGGCGGACAAGGTCGGATTCTTCACGAATAAGCTTAATATCAAGCATGTGCCTCTTCTCTTGGTTCAGGGCTAGAGCTTCGTCTTCAGCTGGGGGAAGAATATGACTTCCCGGATGGATTGCTGCCCGGTCAGTAACATCACCAGGCGATCAATGCCTATCCCCAGACCACCAGTTGGCGGCATTCCATACTCTAAGGCCTGCAGAAAATCTTCATCGGCGATCTCCTCCTCTTCATCGACAACCTGCTCTTCTTGCTGGCGGCGAAACCTTTCTCTTTGCTCCAAGGGATCATTAAGCTCCGTGAAGGCATTGGCAACCTCCATGCCATCCACAAAGCCCTCGAATCTTTCGACTAACTGGTCGTCACCTCGCTTCCTCTTGGCCAGAGGTGACATTTCCACAGGGTAATCCAGAAGGAAAGTCGGCTGAATAAGGTGTGGCTCGACAAAAGTGGAGAGCAAATCCTCGACCAGCCTGCCTTTCCCTTTAGCCGGGTCAACATCCATGCCCAGCTCTGTCATCCGCTTCCTCAATGAAACCGCATCAGGGTAATCTTTGAAATCAATGCCGCAATGGTCTTCTATTGCCTCCCGAAGGTAGACCCTTTGCCAGGGCAGACCAAGGTCCATGATTTGGCCGTTACGGGTAAGTCTGGTATTTCCCAGGACTTCTTTCGCCACATAGGCGAACATTCCCTCAACCAGTGTCATTATGTCATGGTAATCGCTATAAGCTTGATAGCACTCCAGCAAGGTGAATTCCGGGTTATGTTCAACGGAAATGCCTTCGTTGCGAAAGACACGACCTATCTCGTAGACTCTGTCAAAGCCACCCACTATCAGCCTCTTGAGATGCAGCTCCAGCGCAATTCGCAGGTACAGGTTTTCATCAAGCGTATGGTGATGAGTGACGAATGGGCGTGCTAGCGCTCCCCCGGCCTGAGGCTGAAGGATAGTAGTCTCAACCTCCATGAATCCCCGCCCGTCAAGAAAACTTCTCACGGCAGCGATGATCTTGCTGCGCAAGACAAAAATGCTTCTACTCTCTTCGTTTGAAATCAGGTCGAGATACCTCTGTCGATAGCGCTTTTCTACGTCAGCCAGCCCGTGCCATTTCTCAGGCAGGGGGCGAAGAGATTTGCAGAGCATGGCAAAATCGGATACCTCCAGGGTGAGCTCACCGGACTTTGTACGGAACAGCTTCCCCTTCGCCCCGATTATGTCACCAATATCAACGTGCCGAAGAAATTCATACTTGTCTTTGCCCAGAGAGTCATAACGCAAAGAAAGCTGTATCTTCCCAGAGCCATCGCGAATATCCAGAAAGGACATCTTACCAATAGAACGCTTCGACACAATGCGGCCAGCCAGTGATATATCCTGAGAACTCTCTTTTTGCTGCTCAAAAAGAGTTATCGCTTCTCGAACGGTGTGGCTGGGATGATAGGAATGGGGATAAGGATCGATGCCCCGAGCCCGAATCTTGCTCAGGCTGTCCAGCCGCTGCTCAGTTATGCGTTCTAGTCTCGATGTCATGGGGCGTCGACCAACCCTAGAAGCTCTTTGGCTTCCTCTGCCAGATGCTTGGGCACCATGACCTTAACCTGACCCAATCCGTCAACGGTGATCCCGTAAACCAGACCGGCGCTCTCATAGCGCAGGAGGACCGGTATACCTTCACTCTCGAGACGCCCCTTGATTATGTGCGCCTCCATGTAGTTGGCAGTTCGTACGGTGACTAATGATTTACTCTCCGACATAGGTATAACCTTCGTTTATTCTAGCAGAAACGCTTAGAGTGTTGCTAAAAGGACTGACATTATATAGAATTTGCGCTGTTGCCTACCGAGGCAGCAAAACAAATCCGAAGGAGGGAAGGTGATTTGTATGCGCTTGGAAGACATCTGTTACTAGAACTAAAAATCTGCAATGAGGAGGTGTTAGATGACTTAAATTTTCTCAGAGAGTGTCTTAGCGAAGCTGCCGTTAAATGCGGCGCCACCGTAGTGGGCGAGTCCTTTTATCATTTCTCCCCTCAGGGAGTGAGCGGAGTGGTCAATATCGCTGAATCGCATATCGCTATTCACACCTGGCCGGAACACGGATACGCTGCCGTAGACGTTTTCACCTGTGGAACCAATGTAGAGCCGGAGAAGGCTGCCAAGTTCATAACAGAGAGGCTGGGGGCTCAAACCCACTCCCTAATCGAACTTCGCAGGGGGATTATGGAGGACAGCCAAGTTGAGTGCGTGAAATGAAAGAAAGCGACCCTGATAAGCATAAACGCTTCTACGATCACATAAGTCCTGACCTTACTGTACTGCATAGCGTTAGGGAAAGGATATATTCAGGGCGAACCAAGTTTCAGTCAGTAGAGATTATCAATACGGGCAGCTTCGGCGTTTGCCTCGTCCTCGATGGCAAGATTCAGTCCAGCGAGGCGGATGAATTCATTTACCATGAAGCGCTGGTGCATCCAGCTATGCTTACGCATCCCCGGCCAGAGAGAGTACTCATCGCCGGCGGAGGTGAGGGTGCCACCTTAAGGGAGGTTTTGGCACACAAGACGGTGAAGAAGGCTGTCATGGTGGACATTGATGAAGAGGTGGTGAAGCTTTGTCGCCGTTTACTACCCTCCTGGCACCAGAAGGCCTTCGATGACCCCAGAGCAGAGCTTCATTTAGCGGACGCCAGAAAGTATCTGGAGAAAAGCAGCGACAAATTCGATGTCATCATCATCGACCTCGTTGACCCTTTGGAGCAAGGACCAGCGCGCCTGCTATACACGCGGGAATTCTACCAAATAGTCAAACAAAGACTAGGACGCTCCGGCATTATGTCGGTGCAGGCTGAACCTTCCGAATGGGGAAACTTAGATAATTTCACTGCCATTGTCAATACTCTGAGAGGTGTTTTTTCGATAGCCCGCCCATACCAAGTACATATGCCTTCCTTCTTTGGCCTATGGGGCTTCGTCGTGGCTTCCCGAAGCCTTGACCCCCGTGAACTGACTCCCGAGGAAATCGATGCCAGAATTTCAACAAGGATATCGAAAAAGCTGAAATCCTACGATGGCCCTACCCATCAATCCATCTTCACTATCCCCAAGCACATCCGCAAGAAGTTAGCCACCAGCAGAAGAATCATAACCGACAAACAACCTATCTCCGCCTACTGATTCTCCCGGACAGATTCCCCCCTGCCGCTTCCAACATATGTCTGCTGATTTCCCCTGAATTCCATCCAGGAGGGGAGGTCTGATCTGCGCGCTCCCGAAGCGGGAGACAATCACAAGACAAACCCCCACAGCTGTGCAAGCTCCGGTTACTTGGTCAAAAGAGTGGCCCCTTACCTGCAAGCGTCGATATTCCGATTGTTGTTCGCTGGTCCTCGACTTCTGCGGGAGATTGGTCGCTAGCTGTCAACTCGATTATTGGCCTCAAAAGCAATTTCAATTGTGAAGTCGGGACTACCTATTAAAGCCCAGACAATCCATGACCAATTGTATTGTTTCACTTTCTTCTACTGCGTGTCGGGCATCATAAACTCTATTGGCCCCGGTGCACCCCATCGGAAACGCCAGACCCAGGAGAAGTTGTTCCACCCGTTATCCCCTCCATTTGCTGCTGCTGTTGTTGCTCCTGCAGCCCTTCCTGTTCCTGTACCCTCTCCTCCACCCTCTCCTGTATCCTTTCCGGTATGGCCGGAGACGGAGGAACCCTGGCACCACTCTGCTCCAATGCCTGGACCCTCCTCTGATGACGTATCATCATTCTGGACATCACAATTTCTATAGCTGGTTGGGCTTGTTCTGGTACATTATCGTACACCTCAGCCAGCACCTCTAGGTGCCTGGAGGTCGCCTCCGCGACAAGCTCCTCCACCTCGGTTGCGTTTAGTCCTACCTCATGGGCGATTTGGGAAATCTCTTCACCGAACTCGGACATGGCCTCAAACTGCTGCAGGGCAATCTGCACCGCCTCCGTATTCTGGACCTTGGCCCTGACCCTGTTCAATCTTCCTTCCATTGCGGCAATGTTCATCTCGGTCGCACCTACAGTGTCATTCTTTGCCAGAACCGCCAGGGCATGTTCACGCCCTGTCTCCGACATGTTTCTGGCGTGTGCTATGGCTGTCTTGGCCTGATCCGGTACCGTATCCCAGACCTCGTCGAGTATCAGAAGATGTTTCGCCGTAGCCTCAGCCACCAGCGCAGTTATGTTTTCTGTAGCCAGCCCTCTACCGTCTGCCTGCTCTACCTCGGCCAGTGTCATATTCAGGGCATAACCATATTTTTCCGCAGCCAGACCCAGGTCCTGCGGACGCCCCTTTTCAGCCAGGGCTTCCATCTCTCTCACTCGTTTGTTGGCCAAGCTCAGGGCCCGTTCCGCCCTGGCAACATCATCTCCCATGAGCATCATTCCCGCTTGCTCGGTAGCGAGTTTTATTGGGTAGAGGGTGTCCCCCGGCAGACTGGCCTGTGAGGCGTAGGCCGTGCCCGCGCCCAGACCGAAGACAGCTAATACAATTGCGAGAATGACACCTGCCACACTCGTGCTAAATCTCCTTATATAGGTTACTGGCTTTGCCTGACCGTCATAAGGAAACCATGGCCATCTTGTTGCAGGCTGCCTGCCACGGGTCTGCTCCATGAGTCGGACGCGAGCCTTCATCTTGAAGGACGGAGAAGGTTTGGCATCCGGCGGCTCTCGAATCTCAAGAGCAATCCTCAGTAGCGGCTCCAATTGTCCACGCGTAGACGGATACCTGTTCAGGCAGTCTTCGACGCTAGCTTTACCCGCTTTGATATCATCAATGCACTCGGCGAGTATATCTTCAAACTTCCTCAACTCTGTCTCATCTCCTTTTGCAGGGCGCTACGGAGTAGACGCCATTATTGCTCCGGCCCGCCTTGCCCCGGCCCGCCTTGTCCCGACCCGCTTTGCCCCGCTCCGGCGTGTTCCTGTATCCGTTGCTCCACTCGCTCCTGAATTGTTGCCGGTATAGTTGGCAGTCCGGAAACTTGAAGCCTCAGCTGTTCCCGCACGTGGATCGCCGTCCGATAGCACGTTAGTGCTTGCTCCATGGCCCTCGTCATTGCTGGTTTAGCTTCGTCCGGCGTCACATTGTAGACCCCATCCAATACGGGTACGTGTTGTGCCATAGCCTCAGCCATGAGCTGTGTTATGTCATCTGCATCCGGTCCTCCGTTGCCGAGCGCCGACTCCATTCTGACCTGTGACATGTTCATGGCACAGCAGTACTTGTCCGCAGTAACCCCCAGGTCCCCCAAACGTTCCCTCTCAGTCAGGGTCAGCATCTCCCTCACCCGCTTGGTCGCGAAGTTCAGGGCCCGTTCTGCCCTGGCAGCATCGTCTCCGCCCAGCATCATTGTTGCCTCTTCGATACCCAGCTTCACCGAGTAGAGCGTGTCACCCGGCAGACTATCCTGCGCGGCGTAGACGGTACCTCCCAGCCCAGAAAGAGCCACTACAATCACCAGAATAATAGCTATCCTTTTCATTTCAACCTCTTTCTCTACAGAATTCTTCTCATTCAATCAATATAACGAGGGTCGCGCCATTTTGTTACGGGCCTCTCTGTTTTTCGTCCTTTTCCAGGATATTGCGGAGTTTGATTAGCGCCCTGTGCAGGATGACCCTCACATTTCCCTCCTTTTTCTTCAACACAGAGGCGATTTCAGAAAACTCGAAACCTTCTATGAAACGCAAGATGACCACCTGCTGCTCGCCTCCACCTAACTGCAAAATCGCCCTCCGTAAACGCTGCTGTTCAAAACTGGCTTCGGCTGCCCGCTCCGGGCTCGATGGTGAGTCGTCAGCCAAGACCTCAACTTCGATTTGTGCTTTCTCTTTTCTGGTCCGGTAGAAATCCACCACCAGATTGTGGCTGATGGTCATCAGCCAGGCAACAAATGGGCTCCCCAGTTTCTTGTATCTCTCAATTGCCTGCCAGGCCTTAAGGAAGACTTGCTGGGTAAGATCCTCAGCGTCCTGTTCATTGCCTACACGGTAATAGATGTGTCTATATACCCTGTCGACATGGATGTCATACAGCCTCCCGAAAGCCTCAGGATCACGACCTATAGCTCTCTGAACCAACGTAGCCTCATCTGATCTTGGTTCTTCAGAACGATCGCGATTCACTCGTGTACCTCTTTAAACGAACAGGTTGCCCAGATGTCACAGGGAGTCTGTTATCCGACGGTTGTTCATTGAGAGTCTGCAGATAAATATGCCACGCCAGAGAGAGCACAATCAAGTCTGGAACTGTCAAACACATATTACTGAGTTTTGTTGAGCTGGAGTGAACAAACCGTTGAATTGTCGAGTAGCTTGCTGCTGGTGCAGAGTTCAAGCAAGTATCCGGGCTCTTACGGAGGCCTCAGCATCCACCGACATCCTACCCTAGATAGCACCGAGTATCTCGGATCTGGATTGGGCTCTGTTGTGCAGGCTGAGGACGGAAAGCCGTGCTTGACAGGATTGAAAACGAACAGGAAGAGGAGGCCGCGAGACCTCCTCTTGTTGTCCACTACGACACTAAAGGGACCTTTGTCGCCAAAGTAACGGCCTTTCTTGTCAATCAGCGACTAGGTCCTGTCTGTGTCTGATTCTGCTACCTTTCCTGTTGGGCGTCCTATGCGTCCGGTTTTCCTAGGCAGCGTTTCCCTGTCCGTGTGGGCCAGGTTCACCCCATAGATTGGGGATATCATCGCCGTAGGGCTCACCACCGGGACATTCCTGATAGTTGTAGTGATTCTGAGCAGCCCTAGCGTTATCACCTGCTGCCAGAAGACCGCCTGTAACGAACACGGTCAGAAGGGCAGCCAATAATAGGGCCAATCCTAAGATTCCAAGAATTCTTTTCAAGATGATCCTCCTTAGCTTAATTTCTTGGCCGTTACACCAACATCCATAACGAAGAAAGAGCGAAATTGTTACAGAACGCCGACCAAATAGTCTTGGGCAGCCAATGCCTTAAGACACTGGCTGCCAACCGAGCAAGGGATAAGTCTGCTCCGCAACGATATTCCAGGTGAAAGCATCGTTGGTCTCGCCAGCGGCTACGGCTCTTATGTTCCACGGGCTGTCCAGCCCTTCCGTTGTCGTGTCAGTGAAGGTGGTGATATCCTGCATTGCCACAGTGGTCTTACCAGCTCCCCCGTCGCTTTCGGTCATTCCGGAAGTCTCGATATTCCAGAAGGAATTGCTTACAGTGCCCCAATTTGATCCCACCAGACCCCCGACAAACGAGTAGCCAGCTACACTAGCGGTTGCATATGAGTTGCTCACAATGCCCGTGGAATCATTATCTCCCACCAAACCACCAACATACCATTCCCCGGTCACGCTACCGATGGAATAGGACTTGCTCACGCTGCCCTGATTGTCTCCGACCAGACCGCCGACGTAGTCATCACCAGTCACGCTAGTGGCGGAATAGGACTTGGCAACCATTCCTCCCAGATTGCCTCCCACCAGACCTCCGATAGCCCACTCGCCAGCCACCTCGCCGACTGAATAAGAGTTAGTAACTGAGCCACGGGAATCACTGCATCCCACCAAACCCCCAACATCCCAGTGGCCAGTCACGTTGGTGGTAGAATAGGAATTGCTCACACTCCCCGCATTACCCCCTACCAAGCCACCGACACAGTCCGCTCCAGTCACGGTGCCGCCTGAATATGAGTTGCTCACATCTCCCCAGTTCTCTCCGACCAAGCCGCCAACCGCCCAATCGCCTGCCACATCAGCATTCAACACCCTGACATTCTGGATGAGCCCTCCCGCTTCAACAGCAGCGAAAAGCCCCACCACACTTTCGTCAGGGCGGTTAATAAACATGTCACTCATCCCATAGCCCTGACCATCAAAAGTCCCTGTAAATGGGTCGTCAGAAGTCCCAATTGGCTGCCAGCCTTTTCCCTGATTGGCTGTATTGCCCGCGAGCTCTCCATAACCAGCAGTGGCCGAATCGAGGTCGTTTATCAGAAGGTAATGACCTCTTGAATTATCTCTGACGGCATCTAGGTCATACCAGTCCCGTATTTCCAAGTAATCAGGAGCACGGTCACAGCCTATCGTCCCTGCCACCAAGCTGATGGCAGTTAGTAATATACCAAGCAGCACTAGCCAATGGTGTTTGCCTCGTCTGCGTACCGTCTTACTACTCCGCGCTCTTTGTGACATCTTGCTTCTTCTAGAATGATGGTTGTCCGGCTTTGTCACATCACCAGCGATGCAACGCAGTTTCGCGCCGTCGTTCGAGAGTTCTCAGCAAATGGTCTGCCGACGACTATGCCATCCCAGAGATAGCATAGTCAAATGTGAGACCCTCGAATACACGCTATGGACGATCGTCCAGTCGGGATCACCTGCAAAAGCTCACGTACCCCCCGCCGCTGACAGCGTTTTGCTTTCTTCCTGCATCAATGTCGAAACAAGGCGAGGCCACGCATATTGTCGTCAAGCCCTTCAATTCTCTGGGCTTTTTGTCTCTTCCTCCGCGGAACCCATCGCCTCTCCTTTCCCCTGTTCCCTCCCTTCCACTGTCGTAAGATAGAGGTGGCTGGAGCTTGATTTCACCCGCGGCACTACTTTCCCGCCGCAATGAGGACAATCCAACTCAACATCTTGTCTCATGCTAAAGACGACACTGACGATTCCTACCACCACCAACGCTATTCCCACACCCATTACTACCCACCAGACCCTCTCTCCAAAGTCAGGCCTCGTCAGAAAAAAGCCGAGGATTACCAGCGCAGCACCCAGGATCACCCACACCAGCACCGTTAACATGTCGTACCTTCTGTATGTCATTCTGCCACCTCCTGTCATAGACTATGAATAAAGTAGCATCTGTCTCCCATGTTGTCCAGTCCTAGCGGGCTTGCCCTAAGACTCAGACAGCGGAGGTGGTTTCCTCGGGGTA
Source organism: uncultured Dehalococcoidales bacterium (assembly GCA_964557995.1). Classification (GTDB taxonomy): domain Bacteria; phylum Chloroflexota; class Dehalococcoidia; order GIF9; family AB-539-J10; genus RBG-13-51-36. Next base: position 4,676 of record CAZLCQ010000013.1, on the reverse strand, counting down.
CCAGTTTCATGGCGTCCGCTGAAGGCTCTAACAACCCCGAGTGACCGCATTATTTCGTTTTCTTGCGCTGCCTGCCGTGTATCATGTCCTTAACTACGCCTTTAGCCAGGACCCGTCTGATATCAGGCACATTACGGATTAACATGAAGAGGTCAATAGCTAAGGCATAACGTACCAGTGACAAGGAACCTTCCAACAACCAAGCGAACAGGGGCAACAGTGCAAGTCCAATGATTACAGCTCCCCCGAATTTACGACTGGCAAAGAACGGAATCGCCACTACTACCAGTGTAACAAGTGTTGCCATGGGAGCCAACACGAGGAAGATACCTATGGTAGTGGCTGAACCTCGACCGCCCCGAAAGCCTGCAAATACGGGGAAATTATGTCCCACCAGGGCAGCAAAACCAGTCCCAAAAACCCACAGTTCTGAAACGTTTAGGGCCTGGGCAATCAGTATAGCCCCTGCCCCCTTTGCGATATCGAACAGACCCACGAGAACGCCTTCTTGAGTACCAATTTCGCGCATAACATTAGCGCCACCCATGTTACCTGAGCCAATTGTCCGAATGTCTATGCCTCCCCTTACGCGCGACACAATGTAGGCTGTAGGAATAGAGCCTAGGAGATAGCCAATGACCACGCTGAGAATACCTAGTGGCATATCCTCAACTGGGGGGACGGTTCACACTCTGTTGGCGGCAGCATTGCATCCGTGGACTTGCTGACATAGATTCTTGGAGAGGTTCAATCCGCTGTGTTTTCGGCCATCTCCTACCGCTGCTGGGCGGGAGATTGCCTGTCTCCCAGCACGGTAACAATAATGAGACCGGGTCCTGTATGCGTGCCGATAACAGGGCTTGTACGCGAAAGGTAAATGTGAACTTGAGGATACTTTGAGTGAAACCTCTTGACCAACCTGTTGGCCTCGTCTACGTCAGTGGCGTACTCGACAGCCAACCCTTCCACGTTGTCAAACTTTGTGGCGAAGTCATACAGGCGGTCTATTGCCTTAGCTCGAGACCGTTCGCGAGCAACGGGATAGACTTCGCCATCCTTAAGGCCAATGATCGGGTTTACCTTGAGCAGCGAACCAAGAAAGGCCTGTGCTTTGCCTATGCGCCCGCCGCGTTCCAGGTATTCAAGAGTATCAAAGGCAGCCTGTATTTCTACTCGGCGCATGGTGCGACGGGCCGCATCCAGCACATCATCAAGGCTAGCTCCGGCCCGGGCTGCTTTGGCAGCAGCAATTGTTATGAAACCCTGTGCCATGACTGCCCATTGTGAGTCCAGTACTTCTACACGACACTTCTTCTTCATTAACCGCACAGCTTGTACCGCCACCTGATAGGTAGCACTGAGCTTGCCAGTTACACTGGTGACCACGATCTCGTTTGTTTTTTCGGCAAGCTTATCGTAGACATCGGCGTAAGCCATTGGTGGGGGCACAGATGTCGCAGGCAAGGCCTTGCTGGTCTTCAGTCTTCCATAGAACTCATCGGGACCGAGGTCGAGACCATCCCTGTAGACGTCCGTGCCAAAGCGGAGAACAAGTGGAACTACGGTAATCCCAAACTCTTCGACTACCTCAGAGGGTAGGTCAGCCACACTGTCAGTCACAATAGCGACATTAGTCATCAGTATTGAATTCTCCTCCAGATAATACCATTTTGCAGCCTGAGTTGATTGGGAAAGTCCGGGGCATCAGTGGGTGTGCTATCACCTGCTTACGAGCTACGCGAGGAAATGACGCCAGACCAGGGCACGCGATTCGAGCAAGATAGGGCATTAGTTCAGGGGCGATATTATCTCCAGCTTGTAAGTTCGGCCTTTATTAGCATACTTCCCAGCGCCACCAACCACAGTGACAAGGCGATTCCCGCGCCTAAGAAACACAGCCTCAGGGTATCCTGTTGCGGAATATCTCCTATGATCATTTTGGACAATAGATAAACAAGACCAATCCCCGCCCCTGCTAGCAGAGAGTATGCCACTACGCGCCAACCTTTTCGTGTCAAAAGCTTGTTTATTAGCATCGCTCCCTCCTTGCCCTACTATCAATATTATACCTTATCTAGGCCATCCTGAAAACAGAGACTCCGGCCACCGTCCTTCTCCTGTTTCCATTACTAAATACCAAAGGTGCGAGCAGCAAAAGACTCGCGCCAACCCTCACCATACCCTCATGATGGTATTCTAGGGTCGCGTACATAACGCGTCAAGATGACTATCGTACCTCTGCCTATCGTCTCATTTCAATAGAATCTTACCGAGTTCACATCTCGGACGGGTGTCCCGTTTGGAAATGAACCGCATTACACCGCATCCTAAATTTGACGAAAAAGCTAGCGTTATGATTCTTTTGGTGAAGGCGGGCAGAGTCGCGCTCTATCGTATCGTAGCTATTTTCCACAACCTCAAAGAACAGCGGGCTTTGGCGCTGATAGTCAACGAGCGTCACGCACACAACGAACGTAGTTGAACACACGCTGCACATCACCCTGCGGGCCGTGACCCCAGCTTGGATAGTCGTTCGGGTCACCGTCCTTGGGATCGCTACGTTGACACCCGGCGCCGTGAACGTCGATCACGTTGACGCCGTCCATGGAGCCCAGCCCTTCGCCGAAGGAAACATAGACAGCAGCGGTCGCAACACCACCGAATCTGAGAAAGGTGGTGCTCGACCAATAGAACGGGTAATCTTTCTCACCAGCCTCGTTGGTCATTTCAGTCGCCTCAAATATGGGATCGATAGCCGCCGAGTCCGTCGTGTCCGGCGACCGTGCGTAGTCAACCAGACTCTGAAGCTCTTTGGCGTTGGGCAGCCGCCAATCGCTGTAACCCAGGTAATTCTCATCGTTCACCTGCTGTACCCAGGCCAGGGCATCCTCCCAGATCATTCCTTCCCCGCTGTCGCTCTGCGACCACATCAGGCCGGTAGCCTCGTCGGTAATAGTGCCGTCGCCATTGTCGGTGAAATCGTCCTTGCCATAGTCAGTATTGCCCCGACAGAAGCGGGCATAGAACAGCTTCCCTTCCGGCTGGCCCGGCATCGGTCCTACAGGGTAGCCCTTGATGCGGCCGTCGGCAAAGTTCACACCGAACATGGCTGTCATGTCGTTCATTACCGTACTGACGTAGAGTGTAGTGGTAACCCATTGCGAGTCGATGATCCGTTCGCCTGCGGACGTATCGCCGTAGGCGAATTCGAAGACGTCGTCGTCAATGAAGGGAACATTCCCCGAGGAGCTGCCCGCCATGGGATCAGGATCGGTGCCGCGGTAGTCGATCAGCGAATAGAGCTCCTTGATAGACGGCACGCGCCAGTCGTTGAACCCGCCGTAGTTCTGGGCGTTAAGGGTATCAACATAAGTCTGAGCACCAGCGTAAGTGAACTTGTCATCAACGTCAACCACGCCGTCGCCAGTCCAGTCCGCCCCCTGGGTCCAGGTCAGACCGGTAACATTATCGTAGACCGTGAGCCCTTCTGCACTAAGGGTGTAACTCGGTTGGTTCCCATCATATTGCGCGTCCTGGCCGTAGAAGGGTTCACCTGCCTGTGGACAGGTAATTTCACGTGAATTGTCATAGCATTCGTCCTGGCCGGTATCTACTACAGCATAACTCAGATCCGACTCTGGTTCCGACCCGAAGTTCGCAGTGATAGAGTAGCCAGAGTAGATGGCGATATCGGTGGTGGCATCACTAATACTGGCAACGGTGCTCACATCGCCAGTCCAGTTGACAAACCGGTAGCCCTCGTCGGCCTTGGCCACCAAGTCGACTAAATCACCTTCGTCATAGGTGAAAGTTCCCTCTCCAGGGCTCGTTACTTCACCTCCTTCCGTGCTGGAGATGGTCAGGTCGTACTCCGATATCTCCGGCACCTCCTGACCTGCACAGCCGACAAGACCCACGCTGAGAGCTAATACAACAGCTAAGGAGACAAAAAGCATTCGATTCCTCACTTCTTCTCCTCCTCGCTCAAAGTCTTCAAAACTGCATCACTTCTTTCCGTTATCAAAGCATACAGGTCCCTGATTCCTTTCCACTCAGTTCCCCATGAATGCAAATCAAGTTTATTACAGCAACATGAACCCACCATGAACCAGAAGTGACCAGCGGATGAAGCATACAACCGAGCCATTTGGTCTCGTGTTGATCGTTTTGATTCTACCTAGCCGTGTAGGTGGTATCAAAAATTGACAGGTTCGGTTGACCGTTCTAGACTATTCACCACAGTAGTTTGACTACGAACTGAAATTGGTGAAGAAAGGAAGATAGTCATGGAATGGAAGGACCTGCTTATTGATGGTTACAGCCGTGTCCCGGAATTCCTGGGAAATGTGCTCAAAGGCCTGACTCAGGATGATTTGGATTGGCAGCCGAGGCATGACTGTAACAGTATTGGCTGGCTGGTCTGGCATCTAACACGTCAACAGGACGCCCAGATTGCCTCTTTAGCAGGGGGGAAACAGCTCTGGGTTACGGACAAGTGGCATACCAAGTTCGGCCGACCGCCAGAGCCTGATGATGTTGGATTCGGACATAGTCCGGAGCAAGTTTCAGCGTTCAAATCACCGGAATCAAGAACACTACTGGGTTACACTCATGCGGTGGGAGAACGCTCCAAGCAGTATATCAGCTCCTTATCCGAAAACGACCTCGATAGAGAA
>CAZLCQ010000012.1:7330-19225 GCA_964557995.1 uncultured Dehalococcoidales bacterium | reverse complement strand
CTGGTTTTGCTTTTGGATTGCGGGCAGGGATAGCTAGCCTGGTGGCCGCCGGTTTTATCATGCTGCCAAGAGCTATTTTTATCTCCCTGCCCCCGGTTGAAGCCATATTGGAGAGCAGCGGCGTTATCGTCGCCGGCGCCATGGTAAATCTGTGGTTCCATATGCATCGCAAAGATATCTCCAAGCGTCGCAGTATAGAACAGACACTGGTAAAAATCATTGATGGTTGCTCTATTCCATTATTTGTAATTGATAAACGACATAAAGTCACTCACTGGAACACTGCTATCGAGGTGCTCACCGGTATAAAGAAACAAGATGTAATTGGAACGGATGATCAGTGGCAGGCATTTTACACTGAGAAACGGCCGGTTATGGCCGATCTGATAGTAGGTGAAGCACCGGAGAATGAAATACAGGTGTATTATCCCGCTGGATACAACAAAAGCCAACTGATTGATGGTGCCTATGAAGCCGAAAGGTGGGCTTCACCTCGTGGCAAGGATAGACAGTGTCATCATATCACGGCAAGTCCTATCCGAAATAAGAGGGGGAAAATAACGGGTGCAATAGAAACGCTGGAAATCATCACTGAGCGAAAGAAAGCCGAAGAGAATCTACGCTATTATCTGCAGGAGATCACTAAGGCTCAGGAAGAGGAGAGGAAACGAATTGCGCGGGAGCTTCATGATAGCAGCGCTCAGAATCTTATTGCTCTGCTTCATCAGTTGGAGAACCTGCTAACTGATAAGACAAAGCTGCCAGTGAAAGAGGCTAAGGCACTATGGGGTTTCTACGAGCAAATACGGGATACACTCCAGGAGGTGCGTCGGTTCAGCCGTGACCTGAGACCGTCCATCCTTGACGATTTAGGTCTGCTCCCGGCATTGGAATGGGTAACTGAGGACCTCAAAAACACATATTGGGTAGAGGTCGATTTGAAAGTGCTTGGGAGTGAGCGGAGGTTATTCCCTGAAACAGAACTACTGCTCTTCCGCATTGTTCAGGAGGCGCTTAGGAATATTGCCAAGCATGCCAAAGCCACCAAGGCTGAAGTCGAAATCAAGTTCGACGAAGACAAGATAACAGTTACCGTAAACGACAATGGCAAAGGCTTCGAACCCCCGGAAAACCTCGCAGCGCTGACACCTACAGGCAAGCTGGGCCTGGCGGGGATGCAAGAGCGGGTGCAGTTGCTTGGTGGTACTGTGAAGCTGGAGTCTGAGCCTGGTAAAGGCACCAAAATATCTGTTGAAGCCCCGGTTTGACTGGCTACCGGGCACCCGTCATAATACATTCTGCGGCGTAGCGGAAACCAGTTTCGGCAGCTTGAAGTCAACGAGTACCGGTTTTACGTTGCTCATGCTGTCCTGATTGCTTGCACAGTCTGCAACCGCTCTTTCAGGTTTGATTGTGGCGGTAGTTTTCACGGAGATTCATTGAAGTTGGGGCTCTCACCACTCACCCCCACACACTCGGCGCTGGTGCACATCCATCACGGATTCGCTACCGCCACATTCAGTCCGGTTGCCATGGCTGTCGTTGACCCCTTTGACAGCAGTGAAGATTTCAGAATAGTATAACGGTCGGGATAGGCTAGGCGTGTCACAGAATAGTCAACTGTCAGAAACAACCAACCCCCCAGACTTGCGGCCGAGCCGGAAACCTTCGGAGGTACCCTTTGCTGAGGGAAGGAATCGGCTCTGGATATTGCTGGGAGTCGGTGGGGTTGCCTTCGCCGTTATCTTCCTGGAAATAGTCTTCTACCAGGTCTTGTCCATCTTCAGTAATTACGTCACTGCCAATTCCATAATTTCGATAGCTCTGTGGGGAGGAGCTGTTGGCGGGTTGATCGGATACCTCACTGCACACAGATCTCCCTTCCGAGCTATGGTTACAGCTAACCTTGTACTTCCGGTGTCTATTCTTTCGGTTCTTGCCTACCTATTTACGCCAATGGACAATACTGTAGTCATCTCCTTGCTCATGATGATTCCATTCGTCTGCGCTGGTGTAGTGATTTCTATCGCACTGGTGAGACTCGATTCTCATGTAGCCTATTTCGTAACGTTAATCGGGTCTGGATTGGCGGCGTTCCTGGTGAACATGTCACTGGGTGGTTTTCGCGAAGAGAATAGCCTCATATTCCTCGCTGCGCTGACCAGTTTGGCAGCCTGTTGCTTCATCGTTCCTTTTCGCCCTGGCCAGGCACGGCGCTGGCTGATGTGTCTAGCTGTCTTGGGTGTGTTAGGCATTCTGGCTGGTGGTATTCTAAACACGACTTATGACTGGTACAACATTGTCAGGACAAAACTCACGAGAGATGATCCGCAGGCAGAAGTCCTGTTCTCCAGATCATCATATGTGGGTAGATATGATGTGCTTCAAAGTAGTCCTCATTCAACGATGTTGGCATCATACGAAAACGGGCACAGGAGCGACACAATCCGCAATTTGCCTGCGGAGAATTACCAGATAGACCCCCGCCTTCCGAATTGTCTGGTTGAGAATCCCGATATTCTCATTATTGGTCTTGCCGGCGATGGGATCACCAAGACCGCAAAGTTCCTGGGCGGTGAGGTCTATGGTGTGGAAATCAACCCGGCCATCGTTAGCTTGCAGACAAACGAGCTGGTGGAATGGAACGCTAACAGCTACGAGGGCATAGACGTATCCGTAATGGATGGACGGAGTTATGTGGAACAAAGTGAACTTCAATTCGATATGATTACCTTAGAGAACACACACTTCAATCGAGGATGGGGTACAGCGGGTACAGGACGCGAACCAACCCCTGAGTACCTCTACACTTCCCAGGCACTACACAGCTATTTGGACCATCTCACCAGTAACGGGGTCATCGTCGTGGAAGAACCGGTATTCGTTTCCTCACGCGAGGTGCCAGTCTGGAAGTTGCTGTTTACGATGCGTCAGGTTTTACTTGAAAGAGGCTATCAGCAGCCGGAACAGCACTTCTTCGTTTTTCAATGGACCACCAGAACCGCCAATTTCATCCAGATTCTCATGAAGAAAACCCCTTTTACTGAGCAAGAAGTGTCCGACCTGTTCAACTGGCTTGATGATATAGACAACCTGCCAACAATTGAACAAATTACTGGATCTCCGGTAGGGCCGATACATGCACAAACAACCCTATTGCATCATCCTTACCAGGCATCTTCGACAACCGTGTCCCAGGTATTGCGGGGAGAGGTCGACGATGATTTCCTGCAGGAACACAACATCCAGCCGATAACGGACGACCGCCCGTTCATGTTTGATGTTGACCCCACTCATTCTAGTCTGAAACAGGCTTACTCCTATGTCTTGTTTCTGGTGTTGCCCTTGGTACCATTGCTTGTCTGGTTTTTGGGTCGACGCAGAGGAGCTTTACTTGGCCTGATCCCACACATGTTCACGGTCGCTTTGACTGGTTTGGGTTACTTGCTCATAGAGATTGTGCTTATCCAGCGTTATGAGCTGTTCCTCGGTTCGCCTGTGGCCACTTTCTCAAGCGTTGTCGGAACATTGCTGGTATTTTCCGGTCTCGGCAGCCTGTGGAGCGGTCGTATCGGCAAAAAGGGCGTGTACTACTCTCTGGGCATTGTCATCCTGTTGCTTATCCTATACCAATACCTGACTCCAGCCTTCTTTTCAGTGGCTGCACAACTGTCTCTGCCCGTTAAGATTACTCTGGCTGTGGTTTCAATGGCGCCCCTTGGTTTTTTTGCAGGGATACCGTTTCCGTATGTACTGAGGTCAAGCAAAGTGGAATTCTCTGCATCTGTTGTTGCCATGCTCTATACCGTCAATGCCGCTTTCATGGCTTTGGCCGTACCTCTGGCGTTCAATATCTCGACTAATTGGGGATTTGCCGTAACGTTCTTGATCGGCATACTCATATATGGCGCCGTGTGGTTGCTGCTGGTGGCAATACACGGAGGTGCCATACGCAAGATGATAAACTTGCCTGTCGCTGTGTTTATCATTCTTTTGCTCGTTTCGCCATGGTTGCCCGGTATAGTGGGCTAATAGAAAGCTGCTATATCTTATATCGGCTCCGGCGCAGGTCACAGTAACCGGACTCGATCCACCAGGCTATCACCCACGAGCTGTGTGAAGAGTTAGATAACTTGCCGATTTTTCCGTATCGGGTGACAATCTGGTGATTTGTCTGGGCAGTGATAAACTCAGGAGAGCCCGGCAAGTGAAGCAGCTAACCTCTGGCTGAGAAGATTGCTCTCACTTTTACCGGGGTCTTGACAAGCCATTACCTCAATTGATACACTTGTTCTATAGAACATTCGTTAAATATAAATTGTGACAGGAGGCTATGATGAAAAAGCCTGAGATTAGAGAGAGGATTCTTGAATTCATACGGCATTCCTTTGATGAGAGGGGTTATGCGCCCACTGTTAGAGACATTGTCAAGGGCTGTAACCTTAGTTCCACATCCGTGGCCCAGCATCATCTGAATACTCTAGAAAAAGAAGGTCGTATTCATCGCGACCCTCAGGTAGTTAGAAGCATCCAGTTAATGCAAAAGGACGTTGTCGAAGTGCCACTTCTAGGGGCAATTGCCGCAGGCAAGCCGATCCCCGTACCAGGTTCAGATACCTGGACTACTCCGCCCGAGGAGACGCTCAAGCTAACTGCAGATATGATAGGAAATAGGCGCAATGTCTACGCCCTCAAGATAAAGGGGACTTCCATGGTTGATGCTCTTATCGATGATGGAGATACCGTGGTCATGGAAGCTGTACCGACCGCTGAAGATGGGCAGATGGTAGCTGTTTGGCTCAAAGACGAACAAGAGGTAACCCTAAAAAAGATCTACCGAGAACCGGGACGCATTCGACTTCAGCCAGCAAATAAGCAGATGAAGCCCATCTACGTAAAGCCCCAGAATGTCGAGGTGCAGGGGAAGGTGGTAGCTGTACTCAGAAAGGTCAGCCGCTAGTCACTCAATCTCCAGGGAGCGGGAGTAATGAGGATTGGGTGTATCTTCTTTCCCAACTTTGCTGTTCAGGTCGAAGTAAGGGACAACAACGCCCTGTCAGGCAAGCCAATTATCATCGGGGGCTTCCCATATCAGCTGAAGTCTGTTCACGACGCCTCAGAAGAGGCAATAAGGCAAGGCGTTAAAAGAGGCAGGTCTTTACGCCAGGCTTACGCTTTATGTCCTCAAGCAATATTTTTGCCTCTGGCTGAGGATAAATACGATGATGCTTTTACCCATGTCCTAAATTTCCTTGCCAGATACACCCCGGCGGTAGCAGTGGGAACTGAAACTTGTGCACTCCTGGACGCTACTTTAGAACGGGACGAATTCGCCTTTATAAAACAGACCATGGAAATTCTAGAGGAGAAGACTGGCCTTCATACATCCGCTGGCATTGGCTCAAATATATTTGTGGCCCGGGTAGCCAGTCAAGTTACTAAACCCGGCGAGTGCCTTATAGTTTCAGATGGCAAGGAAAGGAGATTCTTACGAAATTTACCTGTAGATTTGCTGCCAGCCTCGCCTGAATCGCTGAGAAGACTCAAACTCTTTGGCATCTACAAAATGGAGGATCTAGCAAAGCTGCCAATCGGGTCAGTCAAGCTTCAATTTGGACGAGAAGGTCAAATCTTATGGGAACTGGCAAATGGCATTGACTCGTCAAAGCTTATGCCCTGGAAGATGCCAGAGGCACTCACAGGTGAGGTTTTCTTTGAGCCGCCAGCGGAAGTTCTTACTATTATTTTAAGTGGAGCCGGTGGCCTCTTGAACAGCTTGGCGGGGCAGCTAAGGCAGAGCTGGCAATGCTGTCGCCGCTTGACTATGTGCCTTTCTTTCAGCAACGGCGATATGGTCAAACGAACGTTCCATTTCAAAGAAGCAACATGCTCCAAGGAAGCGATGCTACGTCAATTGCAGCATTACCTGGAGAGGGCAAGATTTACGTCTCTTGTTGAGAAAATGACGCTAACTCTAACCGATTTTTGCTCTGAAGAGGGAAAACAAGCTTCATTTCTCGATACGCAGGTAAAACATTGGGGGAAGCTGATAACGGCAATAAATCAACTTCAGCAAAGATACGGCAAAGGAATAGTCAAGCAGGTGTTATACAAAGAGGGACACCTGCTACCGGAAGATTCCTTTTCCTTCGCTAACTTTGATGTCAAAGAGACATGAGCAAGTTATTTCACGAGGCCATAACGTTGGAGGTCAAGGAGAACCTCCACCACAGGCCTATTGCCTTTTCATATAAGGGTAGAAAGGAAGGCGTTGAAGAAATATGCGAACAATGGCGAGTGTCCCGGGAATGGTGGAAGAAAGCGACTGATAGAGAATATTTCCGAGTCAGGACTGTGAGAGGCATTGTCTGTGAAATGTACCGGGATCTGCCTACCGGCGCCTGGTATTTGCAACGCATATACGACTGAAGATGTTGACACCCGTGCCTTAGTGCATGGGTTACAAGCAAAGAGAATCCAGTCATTATGAATAACTACGTTGAGCTTCACTGCCATTCCAATTTTTCCATCCTTGATGGCGCATCCCATCCAGAGGATTTAGTGGCTCGCGCATCGGAAATTGGCATACCTGCTCTAGCCCTGACCGACCATGATGGGCTATACGGAATCATCCCCTTCTACAAAGCTTGTCTTGCCGCTGGGCTCAAGCTTGTTATCGGAGCGGAGATGACGCTAAATAATGGGAGCCACATTACACTGCTAGCAAAAAACAACAGAGGTTACTCCAACCTGTGCCGGCTGATAACTAAAGCCCAATTAGAGCACAGGAAAGGCAGCCCCACCATTGATAAGAAAGATCTTGCTCAATACTCTGGCGATTTAATTTGCCTCTCCGGCTGTCGAAAGGGAGAAATAACCTCTTTGATCGCCTCTGGACGAACAGAAAAAGCTCACGAGATAGCCAGAGAGTATATTGATATTTTTGGTCGAGCGAGCTTCTACATAGAGCTTCAGAATAATCTGTATCCTGAAGACAAAAGGATTTGTCATGCTCTGGTAAGGTTGGCTAAAGACCTCAACCTGGGCTACGTTGCCACCAACAATGTCCATTACGCTACAAGGGAAGGCCACAGGCTTCACGACGTCCTTACCTGCATCAGAAATAGAACAAGCTTAGATAAATGCGACACATTAAGACTGAACTCTGAGTTTCATCTCAAATCCTCCCAGGAAATGACAGAGCTTTTCCAGGAATACCCCGAAGCGATTGCTAATACCGTTGCCATAGCCGAGAAATGCAGCGCCAATCTGGATTTTTCACAGTACCGTTTTCCAGATTTTCCTCTGCCTGAAGGCGAGACCGCTGGCAGCTATCTAGCTAAGCTATGCTGGCAGAAAATTCATAAAAAATATGCAACCATGAACCCGGAGATAGAAGCCAAGGTCAATTATGAGCTCAATCTCATAGAGAAACTGGGTTTGTCAGGATATTTCCTCGTTGTCTGGGACATCATGGATTATGCTGAAAAAAACGGCATTCCCGCCCAGGGAAGGGGCTCGGCAGCCAACTCTATTGTGGCTTATATCCTGGGCATAACCAAGGTCGATCCTATCAAGAACAAGCTGTTTTTGGGCAGGTTCCTGAACGAGAAAATGTCATCCGTTCCCGATATTGATATAGATGTATCCACAGCCCACAGAGAAGAACTCATTCAATACGTCTATGAGAAGTATGAGCGAGAGCATGTTGCTATGGTCTGTACTTATGTTACCTTCCAGGCAAGGAACGCTATAAGAGAGGTCGGCAAGGCATTAGGAATGCCGCCCGACCTCATTGATAGGATGGCAAAATCCGTTGCAGTATATGATGCTAAGGGTATAGAACAAGACCTGGCAGGTCTCGAGGAGTTCGAAAGCTACTTCAGTTCCGCTCCCTGGCAACAATTTATCTCCCTTTGCCGAGAAATTGCCGATTTTCCCAGACATTTATCCATTCACAACGGAGGCATGATTATCTCATCTCGTACTCTGAGTGAGATCGTGCCCCTGGAGAAAGCCACTATGCCAGGGAGAATAGTATGTCAATGGGATAAAGATGACATCGCCGATTCCGGGCTGATAAAGGTAGACCTCCTTGGCTTAAGAATGCTATCGCTTATTCATGAGGCTTGCCAGCTGATTGAGGAAAACCACAAAAAGAAGCTCGATTTGGATAGATTGCCTCTGGATGATAGAGAGGTCTACGACATGATTTGCCGGGGCGATACAATAGGTGTATTCCAGGTGGAAAGCCGGGCCCAACTGCAAACCCTGCCGCAAACAAAGCCGCACTCTATTGAAGACCTGACCATTGAGGTGGCTCTGGTAAGACCAGGGCCTCTTCAAGGACACATGGTCCATCCCTATATTAGAAGAAGGCAACATTTGGAGAAGGTAACCTACTTGCACCCGAAGCTTAAGCCGATACTCGAAGAGACTCTAGGAATAATTTTGTTCCAGGAACAGGTGATTCAGGTTGCTACCGCCATAGCCGATTTCACACCGGGCGAGGCTGACTTCTTGAGGAGGGCCATGACCAGGAAGAAACCACAAAGGGCGATGGACGAGATGAGGCAGAGATTTATAGAAGGAGCGAAAAGAAACGGAGTGGATAATGACAAAGCAAGTCGCATCTTTCAAGCTCTGGAAGGGTTTGCCGAGTATGGTTTCTGCAAGAGCCATGCCGCCGGTTTTGCCCTTCTATGCTATCAGTCTGCCTGGTTAAAAAGATATTATCCAGTCGAGTTCTATTGTGCTTTACTCAATAACCAGCCTATGGGATTTTATTCGCCAGAGGTGATCGTGCGGGATGCTAAAAGACACGGCATAGAAGTTCTGTCCGCAGACATCAATAAAAGCAGCGACAGGTGCACCATCGAAGGCGGCAAGACCTGTCCTGAGCAAAGCCAAAGGATCAGACTCGGTTTCCGGTACATAAAAGGAATGGGAGAGAAAGCCATTAGCCAGATAATGGCCGAGAGGCAGAGCACTCCTTATGTTTCTTTCGATGATTTTTGTTCAAGGGGTAGATTGGCAAGAGCGCCCGTGGAAAACCTTATCCTCGCTGGTGCCTTTGATTCCTTTGGCTGTCAGAAAAGACAGCTATTGTGGCAACTTGGTTATTTAGAAAAGAAGAACCCCAGAGAATTGCCTCTAGAATTTGGTGATACCATAGTCTCTCTGCCTGACTTTACCGACCTTGAGGAGATGAAAGCCGATTACGAAGTGCAGGGATTATCTACCAAATATCATCCGATGCACGCTCTCAGAAAGGACATACCCAGGGATAGTTTGCTCAAAAGCTCAGAGGTCGCCCAGCTTCCCTCGAACGCTCGAGTACGCGTAGCTGGCTATGTCATTACCAGGCAAAGGCCGCCCACTGCTAAAGGTTTCGCCTTCATGACGCTGGAGGACGAGGAGGGTATGCTAAATGTAATAATCAAACCAGACGTATATAGCAGATACCGGCAAATCTTCAAGCTCGAGCCATTGATCCTGGTCCAAGGAACAATCCAGAGGCAGCACGAAATCCTGAATATTATCGCTGACAGGCTAATCCGCCCTCATGACGAACGGGCAAAACAAATACCCTCGGCATGAATCGCACACAACCTACCCAGTTAAATGCCCGCAGGCTTTCTATTGCTTCAAGCTCACACCGCTAGTAAAATGACGGTCTCAAGGAGTGAAATGGCAAGAATCCGAGTGGGGACCGCCTCATGGACTGATCCAACACTGATCAGTTCCGGACGCTTCTATCCTGACACTGCGCGCTCGGCCGAAGCCCGCCTTCAATACTATGCCAGCCAGTTCAACATAGTCGAAGTGGATAGCAGCTACTACGCATTGCCCAATGAGAGGAATAGCTATCTGTGGACAGAGCGGACGCCCAACGACTTCGTGTTCAATTTCAAGGTTTTCAGGATATTCACCCAGCATCCAACACCCCTCAGTGCCCTGCCCAAGGCCATAAGGAATGAACTAACTTCGGAAGTGCAGGAAAAGAAGAACGTGTACTATCATGACCTGCCGGTTGAACTGGTTGATGAACTTTGGAAAAGATTCGAGAGCGCTCTGCTACCACTGGACACAGCTGGCAAGCTGGGTGTTGTGCTCTTCCAGTTTCCCTCGTGGTTTTATCCTGGCTCGCGCCAACTAGACTACATTGAGATGTGCAAGGCAAAGCTGCGGCAGTACCGGCTTGCCGTGGAGTTCAGAAACAACGTGTGGCTGAGTGAAGAGAATCGCGCCGCGACCTTTGATTTGTTGAGGCGCAACGACCTGCCATTTGTGTGCGTCGACGAGCCGCAGGGCTTCAAATCGAGTGTGCCTCCTGTCGCCGACGTAACGGCTGACATTGGGTTGGTCCGCTTCCACGGCAGGAACAGCGACACATGGGAGAAGAAAGGCATTGGCCCGGCCGAGCGTTTCAATTACCTCTACACCGAAGAGGAGCTGAAACCCTGGGCCAGCAAGATCGCTGAAATCTCCAAACAGACCGGCCAGATGCATGTCCTGTTCAACAACTGCTACCAGGATAAAGCTGTTGTAAATGCCAGGCAGATGTGTTTTATGCTCGCCTCCCCCAGTCAACCACAAGTGGCCGAAGAGTAGCTGACATAGAGTAAGCCTCCGTCTGACTCTTGCGGCCGCACAGCGCCTTCATTGCTCCCTTCAGGCAAAACAAGCCTGCTTTGCCACTTTTGCTGTGGCAATCGAGCGCGTTGTGAACCTCTGGTCCTGGAGCCCATCTTGGATTCCGCAACCTATTGACAACTTGCTAGATAGCGGTATAATAGATTCTATAAGAATAGCATTCATAAGTGATGCTGCTTTTGGGATAGCGTGTGCAGGTAATACTACTTCAGGACCAACATAGGCTCAGTGGTCAAGTGACTGCGTCAGACGGTTGCGGTGGTTCTAGTGATGTTCAGGGGAGCACATATGTGCTTATGGGCTCGGTTCTGTTTCCCCGCCAAGCTCAGAGTACGAAGGGCAAAAAACTGCATTTCAATTTTCATTGACGTTTTTGGGATTTGGAGCCTGTTGGGGGCTACTGTTGAGCTTGTCGAGGGGCAACTAACGAAAGCTGGAGGTGAAGTATGAAGATGATACCTACTTCGAGGAAATATCGTTGCTTGGCAGGATTTGGCATCTTTCTGATTAGTGTAGCATTACTTGCAGGGACAATAGGCTGCAGCAGTGGTCAGTACGTCCTCACCGTTCGTTGCACCGAAGGCGGTCAGGTAGCCTCCCCCGCCAACACGAGTTCTACCTATGGCGTGGGGACAGTCATCAACCTGACAGCCGAGCCTGAGGAGGGCTACCGGTTTGACGGATGGACCGGTGGTGTGAGCACCATTGCTAATGTCAATGCCGCTGTGACCACTATCACCATAAACGGTACCTATTCTATTACCGCCAACTTCGTTCAGGGCCAAGAAATACGAGACTGGTTCGGTTTGAATGCGGCTAGGACCTCAGATAATCTGGGCGGCCATCACCGTCTGATGAATGACCTCGATTCCACTACTGCAGGGTATAATGAGACGGCGAGTGACGCAGCCAACGAGGGACGGGGCTGGCAGCCAATTGGAACCTCTGATGACCAGTTCACCGGCAGTTTCGACGGCCATGGATATGAGATAAGGGATCTGTTTATTGACCGCTCCGACGGCAGTGTGGGGCTTTTCGGTTATGTTGCTGAGGAGGGAGTCATCGAAGATATCGGCCTGGCAGACGCCAATGTGACTGGCAAGAATTATGTTGGCGGGCTGGTGGGATGGAATCAAGGCACGGTGAGCAATTCCTACTGCGAGAGTGATGTGGCTGGCACCAACAATTATGTTGGCGGGCTGGTGGGATGGAATCAAGGCACGGTGAGCAATTCCTACT
>CAZLCQ010000012.1:0-7230 GCA_964557995.1 uncultured Dehalococcoidales bacterium | reverse complement strand
GTGAGCCACTCTTATTCCACAGGCAGCGTGACTGGCGATGACTATGTTGGGGGTCTGGTGGGACGGAATCAGCGCACTGTGAGCAACTCCTATTCCAGCAGCAACGTGACTGGCAGCAGTGAGCATGTTGGTGGCCTAGTGGGATGGAATGAGGGCACTGTGAGCAGCTCTTATTCGGCAGGCTGCGTGGGTGGCCATGACTATGTTGGCGGTCTCGTGGGAGATAATCATGATGGCACCGTGAAGAACTCCTACTGCACAGGTAACGTCACTGGCGACCGGCGCATTGGCGGTCTGGTGGGATACAATGAGAACAGCTCTGTGAGCGACTCTTATTCCAGAGGCAACGTGACCGGGGATCAATATGTTGGCGGTCTGGTGGGATACAATGAGAAGAGCTCTGTGAGCAAATCCTATTCTGTGGGCGATGTTCTAGGTAACACAGATTTCGGCGGTCTGGTGGGACTGAATAATGAGGGGGATGTGATCAACTCTTTCTGGGATAAGGCGACTTCCGGAACAGGACAAAGCGCCGGCGGCAAGGGCCAGAGTACGAATGACATGATGGACATCACGACCTTCCTCAACGCCGGTTGGTCTATATGCGAACCCACCACCCCGCAGACCAATGATGGCTGCACCTGGAAGATCATTGACGGCCAGACCTACCCCTTCCTGAGCTGGCAGTCAGCTTCCCTATTAGAGCCATGAGGGCTACTTAGATAGGCCCTCACTATAAGATTGCAGGTTCTACTTGCCTATTCGAAATACCTTGGTCCCGCACTTCGGGCATACACCTTGAGTCGCAGGACGCTTGTTCTTCATTTTGATAGCCTTTGGATTCTTGATCTCAACCTTTTTTCTACATTTCACGCAATATGCCTGCATTTGAACCTCCTTGCGTCTAAGATTTGTTTCTGAGAATAACATCAATATGAAGACAAGTCAATAGGTTATCCAAGCAAAACCCGGGAAAGCGACCCAACAATACTGACTTACGGGCAATGACCTAACAAAGACGCTCTAAGTTGCCCGACGTTCAACAAAAACTGAACTCCGGAATGGGAATCGTTGTCTTCATTCCCGACAGTGCGCCGACAAGGATCTGAATAATCGTTGCAGCCGTAGTCTATTCCAATTTGTAGTATAATCAATTCATGACAGTAGAAGACATGCACGTGCGAATATCGGCTAGCATCGTCGAACAATGAAGATACTCACTGCAACTGATACCTACTATCCAGATGTCAACGGGGCGGCTTATTTCACATATCGGCTCGCCACCCTCCTCACAAAAAGAGGCCACAATGTGTTTGTCATGTGCCCATCCCGCTCCTTCAAGAATACGATATCCAATGATGAGGCAGTTGCAGTGTACGGAATTCGCTCCATCCACCTTCCGGTATATCAGAACTTAAGGATTTCACCACTTCTTGTTTTCGGGACCATTGGGCGAGTGATCAGGGAGATCTCACCCGATATCGTTCATATCCAGAATCATTTCTTGATTGGCAAAGAAGCAGTGAGCGCAGCAAAAAAACTTGGCATACCGGTTATGGGCACGAATCACTTCATGCCAGAGAATCTAACGCACTATCTTCATCTACCAGGAATTGCCGAGAGGTGGCTTCAAAGGTTCGCGTGGAGACAATTTGTGAGAGTTTTTGAACAACTTGATTTTGTGACTACGCCGACAAGAACCGCGGCTGCATTGCCAGCAAAGGCCGGTCTTAGAAAAAAGGTTGTGCCGGTCTCGTGCGGCATTGATTTGGAAAGATTCAAGCCAACCAACGACGGGGCGTATCTAAGGCGAAGGTTCGCCATACCAACCGACAAACCGGTCTTGTTGTACGTGGGGAGATTAGACAAAGAGAAGAAAATCGACATGATTTTGCGAGCGTTGCCAGATATTTCGCGCGTGACCAGTGTCCACTTAGTGTTAGCCGGTATAGGCAAAGAAAAGCGAAACCTCGAGGAATTAGCAGAGAAACTGGGCATACGACAGGCGGTAACGTTTGCCGGGTTTGTTCCCGATGAAGATCTGCAGAACATCTACGGGGTTGCTGATCTATTTGTGACGGCAGGCATAGCGGAGTTGCAGAGTATCGTGACGATGGAAGCAATGGCGTCTGGTTTACCTGTTGTTGCCGTCAATGCGATGGCCTTACCCGAGTTGGTGCACGATGGAGAGAATGGTTACCTTTTTTCAGATGGGAATAGTCAGATGTTTACCGAAAAAGTCATCGCAATTCTTTCCGATCAAGCAATGCGAGCCAAAATGTCAAAAAGGAGTTTGGAAATTATTAAAGACCATGATGTCAACAAAACAATAGAGAAATACGAATCGATCTACAGTGAGATTACTAATCGTTGAACATGCTGTATCACGGTCGGATAGACTCTTGGATTCTCGGTCACCATGCCGATTAGGTCTGCTGCAGATTGAATCCTGTGTGCTCAGGATCACAGCAGGCGATTCCTCGGTAAGTGCTGCTGCTACGATTGTGGCGTATGCTGTGGCTGATGGCTCGGCCACTGGTGGAGATGGACAGTGTAGGGCATGGTAACACTACTTAAACGGTGACAGCTTGGAAAAGATGTCGACCTGACCCTTGATGAGTTAGTGATGAGCACTCTCCGATGTTCCTAGTTTCAAGCCGATAGTGCGGAAGAGTGAGTGACTATGGCTGGCACGCACAATGACGAGTCAAGCCCCAAGTTCTGGTCGTTGCTGCGGCTGCCATCCAAAGTCACACATTGCTCATGTTTCTGAGTAACTGTCGCCAGAGTACGATGCCAGTGGTAACTTCGGTGTCGCATGGATGAGTACAAGCCAAAGATAAACCTGCGTAGGATGGTTTTGGTGGTGATTGTCGCCGTCGTCCTCATGGCAGTGGCTGGGTGGCTTCTATCACGTGAAAATTTCTACCAGATGTTTCAAGCTATCAGGAGTGCCAACTACCTACTTATCGCATCAGCTATCGCCATATACTTCGTCAGTCTGGCAATCTGGGCCGGCCGCTGGCAAACGGCCCTTTACTTCATAGACTCCAGAATAAGCTTTGGCAGTCGTTATCTGATCCTCTGTGCGACCGTCTTCCTGAACAACATCAGTCCTGGAGCACGTGTTGGCGGTGACCCGTTCGGCAGGATCTATATGATGCGTAGGCTGGAGAATACAAGTTATTCATCGGGTATGGCTTCCTTGATTGGTGAGTTTGCTCTCACCCCATTGCTTGTTGTCTCGTTTTTGATGGCGGGCTTGTTGCTGCAATTCGGCAGAGGGTCGTTCCAGGTAAGCCTGATTCTGATGGCGGCATGGGTCTTAGCCGCTCTCGGAACAATCTTTGTTCCCCGCCTCTTTTTCAGGAAGAGGATTGCGCTCAAAGGTATAAGCAACATCACAAGCCGTGTTCTCCGTCGATTCGGAAAGCGCACAAACATTCAAGAGACGGTGGAAGGAATTGAGGCCTTCTATTCAAGTACCTATACCATAATGGACAGATGGCGAAAGGTACTGTCGATAGGGGGTTGGACATTACTAATTGGGGCGTTTGACATTTTTCGATTTTACGCCATATTCCTGGCTTTGGGCTATCATCCCACATTATCTACCCTTCTAATTGCCTCGTCACTTCCGATTATCGTTGGTCTGATTCCATTGCTACCCGGCGGTCTGGTTCTTGTTGAAGGGTCATTGATTTCTATTCTTGTTCTTTTCGATGTTCCTCTAGATGTGGCAATGGCAGCAACATTGATCGAGCGAGGAATCACGTTTGTTCTTAGCACCATAGTAGGCGCTGGAATCTTCTCCTATCTGGGAGTCAAGATGGCAGCCAAGTCTCAAATCCAAAACCAAACGTGGTCCTAAGGACGATTCAAACACTATCCAGCACCGTTATGTTGTCTGGACAATCTTCACCACACTAGATGCGACGACGTAAGCCGAACCATTTGCTCGCCGCCCTGGCGCGCCTTATAGATCACAGTTGTCGATAATCGCTTCATTGGTGATACAATAGCGTTCTGACGCTCATGCGCTTGAGAACGATCAGCAGCTTGTTGATAACAGCAGCCTTAATCGTCGGGATGGTAGGCTGTACTCCCGGCCCCACCCAATGTGACCTCACCATCTCCATCACCGAAGGAGGTGAGGTAGTCACACCTGGCGAGGGCACGTTTACCTATGACGAGGGAACATCGGTTACCCTTATCGTCTTTCCACATAGCGGCTACGACTTTGTCGGCTGGACCAGCGATGTAGAGACCATTGGCGATATCAACGCCGCCTCAACCACTATCACGATGAACAGCGATTACCAAATAACCGCCAACTTTCAATAGACCCCCTCTATCACCCTAGGCTAGTCTGTCTTCACAGTCCCAATACACATCTGAGCCTCGAGTGACGCGACCTGCCTCATCATATTGCGCTCGAGGTCGCAATTCGTCTTTTGTGATCTTGGCGAAATCAGCCGGGTTCGACACAATGACTACTCAGCTTTGGAGTCAATCATGCGGGTAACTGAGATAGTCAGACAAAAGGCGTTGATTCGGAATCTCATATTGGCAACCAGCATATTCTTTGCCACTATCGTAGTAGGTACGCTTATCGGTCAGAATCTCGTTGAGGGGCTTCTGAGCGAGTTGGGCGCTGTACTAGGGCCCTTGGCATCGACGGGTAACCTGTCCTTTCTATTGCTCTTAATAATATTCATCAACAACGCAGTCAAGGCTCTCGGCCTAATCTTCTTAGGTATTTTGCTCGGATTACCACCTGTACTTTTCATAGGCCTAAACGGGTTCATCCTCGGAGGTTTGGGTTCTGCGCTTGAAGCAGTCAACGGATGGAGATATGTTATGGCTAGCTTTATACCGCATGGTGTGATCGAGATTCCAGTGGTCTTGCTAGCCACCGCTCTGGGCTTCACGGTAGGTATGGAATCAGCTAGGTGGTTGGCACGAAAAGAGAGCCGGGTGAGACTACGGTTGTCGGATGGCCTCAAAGTCTACCTGAGGTGGATCCTTCCTGGGCTTGCCATTGCAGCCATTATAGAGGCCTTTGTTACTCCCTTGGTAATCGGGTTGGTTAGTACTGGCTAGCTCAGCTTCCGTAGATATCGCCACAGACAGAATTTGAACAGGCGCGAGGACGGCTTTTCAGTCTGTTGGGGTTGTCAACGGAGATTCAGACACCAGAAGAATGCTGAGATGGCTTCTTTTGACACACCATAGGCTTGGCCGCCGCACGGTTTGCGATTTGTGACTTCTCGGTTCCATGGGATGTCTTGAACACCGCAGAGAAGAACATTGACAATTCGCCACTCAGTGCTACAATGAGAATACTAGACCAATTTGGGGTTGGTGGCCAGATGCTCGTATCATGCCGGTGTGGCCGTTCTCACTACACTAATCTGAACACATATAGACGCGTCAATCCGGCTGCTTTCGGACGGCACAGGGAGACCAATTCCCCTGATAAATACCCAAGGTCATTGCCAGCCATGGCGAAGACAATTGTTTCTCCTTGACGAGGGCAGGATAGAATGTTGTGTGGCTCTGTCGAAGAACGAAAGCAGATGGCAAAGACTGAAGTGTTGCACCGGGCGCAGAGGATACAGGAGCTGAGAGACGCAAGCTGACGGCGGGTACAAGACGGTGGAAAGAAGAGTACAGAAATGAAAGACAAGAAGGTACTGTGCGGCCTGATGTGCCTCACCATCATCTTGAGCTTGGCGATACCACTCTGGTCACCAGCGGTCAAGGCGTCGATCGCAATCGACGTATCGAGTCGGCACGATTCCGACCTGTATACTGTTGGAGAGAGTTCGGGCGGCATGTCCCTGACGGGAGGCTGGAACCTCATCTCGCTACCGGTCGTGCCCTTTGACACGTCTATCGAGAGTGTGTTGGCTTCCCTTGCCTTCCCATATGACCTAATCAGCATCTGGTACTACGACTGCTGTGAGGGCGAATGGCTTGTCTATGCCGACGGAGATACAGGTTTCAAGACCCTCATGACCATGGAGGATGGCAAGGCCTACTGGGTTCGCATGAGGTATCCTGAGGAACAGCACTCGGATCCCTCCACTAGCGGTACGTACCCTTACGCGCTATGGGTATTTGGCACGAAGATCCCGATGCCTCCGAGCTTGCCATCATCCTACGATGTGTGTGATGGCTGGAATATGGTCGGCTTCAGATCCATGGAGGAGATGGCTCCCGAGGATTACCTCGCGCACTTCAGTTTGTCGGAGTACGGCGCGATATACGGTTGGGACCCGCATCTCCAGGACTGGATCACAAATCCGGGCAACCTTGTGCCTGGGTATGGTTACTGGATCCCATTCTCACTAGCAGGAGCAATCCATCCGTAGAATAGCAGGATCGCTAAGTTCTCACTTTGTGAAATCCGGAGGTGCACTATGAAGACAGTACTTCGTTCCCGGCGAGGCCACCACGTGACTAGTGTCGGCATTCTTTCGATTATGGTAGCCTTAGTTGCCGGGATGGCAGGCTGTGCCTCTTCTGCTACTGAGTACGACCTCACCATCTCCAGCACCGAAGGCGGCGTGGTAACCACCCCCGGTGAGGGGACCTTTGTCTATGATGACGGCGATGTGGTCGACCTAGCGGCGACTCCAGATGCTAGCTACGTGTTTGTCAACTGGACAGGTGATGTGGACACCATTGAGGATAACAACGATGCCACAACCAGCATCACCATGGACGACAACTATTCCGTAACAGCCAATTTCGTATTGATAGCACCCACCCAGTACGATCTCATCATCTCCAGCACGGTAGGCGGGGAGGTAACCGACCCCGGCGAGGGGATCTTTGGCTATGAGGAGGGAACAGTCGTCAGCCTGGTGGCAACTTCTGAGGCTGGCTATCAATTTGTCGACTGGATCGGGGATGTGGCTAACATTGCCAATGTCGACGATGCCACAACTACCATCGCGATGCACGGAGACTGCTCCATCACGGCTAACTTCAAGGAGGGAGAGTCGGTGATTTTCGCCGACCCCAACCTGGAGGCAGCCATAAGGGAAGCCATCGGCATACCCGAGGGTTCCATCTATCCTTCAGACTTAGAGGAGCTCACTTCGCTTTCTGCTTCGGAAAGGGGTATATCCGATCTCGCTGGTCTGGAGCTCTGCCTCTACCTGATGGACCTCCAGCTTGATCTGAACCAGATAGGCAACATCAGCTCTTTGGTGCAGAATG